>PLEQ01000243.1 GCA_003136475.1 Deltaproteobacteria bacterium | reverse complement strand
TCTCACTTGAATTTCTTACTCGCTCGATGCCTTTCGTCATGCGTATGTAAGTGGAGTGATGGCCCAAAGATACAGAAAAAAGGCAGCACAACTTTTAGGATGGCTGAATGAGCTCGTGAATGTTGGACAATCCGCTGCCGAAGAAAACATGAACTTTTGGAACAACTATGTTGGAATCAAATACGGGAAGAAATGCAAATCACGGCCAAAACTTGCAGACTTGCTGCGTGAAGCTCCCAAGAATGGAGAGTTGATTACTGATATCAAGGACACGAGAAAACACTCAGCCTACAAAGAAACAAGACCTGAAAAAAATAAACAGATTGTAGTACTTAAGCAGAGCAAAAGCGGAAGGAACGAACTCTTTTACGATCTTTTATCGGGAGCACTGATGAAGAGAGGAGCTTTTGTCCGACAAATTGAAAGTGGTCGATACCCCGGATATCGGGTCTCGATTATCCATGGAGTAAAAACGCCAGTTTCAAAAAGCGATGATTCCACAGGAAACAATCCGGGATAAACTCGGCGATTTTTTTAAATTCTCTTGTTTTTGGAATCCCGAAATGTCCATGAATCCTGGAAGGATACATGGTGGGTCAGGGAGGACTCGAACCTCCGACCTCACGCTTATCAGGCGTTTTCGGGACTTTCACAAGCCCCTGTAGTTTCTTAATTTTTTAAAAATAACAGGAAGATAGCCTTCCAAGCACTTACTTACTTTTCGCTCCTTTTACTTCCTTTCATTCCCCTTTTGGACACCCACGNNCCCACGGGTACACCTGCTACTAAAAAATTAACCTGCCAGTATCTCATGATTCCACCGCCATTGCCGATTCAAAAGTAAAGTATTGAAAGATGGTCAAATGAAAAAAGCAAAAAAGAAGGCTAAATCTAAAAAAGTTCCAAAGAGAAAGCCAAGAAGACCGCCCCTTAGAAGAAAAGCAGGAAGGGTTGTCCGAAGAAAGAAAAGCAGCCGATGAAGAAGGCTGACTATGATTCTCTGTATACCCTAAACGAAGATAGCGAGGTTCGCTATTCCCAGTTTCTTGAACGAAACTGTATAGCTTTAATTGCAGCAAATTGGGTTCTGTCTAGTAATGGGAATGTTCGTTCGATTGCGTGGATTATGAGCTTAGGATTCTGCGTGATGTTTCTTTTCTTGCGAGCACTTGGCCATATTGTAAATCTTCGCCACTATGCTCAAATCCTGGATGCCGAAAGAGGCAGACCTGGCACTTACCCCGATGATACCCCCAGGAGAACTTACTGGGGCTACCTTTCAAAGCTCTTCAATATTGCTGACCAGATTTGCATTGCAATCGCCTTCATTAGTTTCATTTGGGCAGCAATCCCTTATCTAAGTGCCGGATAGCGCAAGGAACGCAGCTGTTGAATAAAAACCTCCTGTTCGACTCAACTCACATTCAAGTTCTCATCCCAAAGCTAGCCGCAGAATGCTTTGCCTTTGCAACTTGTCGCTTAGACAAACTCAGCTTGATATATCTCTTTATTTCCTCATATTTGCCGTAAAACACACGCTTACTCGCTACGTTATCATCCCCCCCTATAAAGTGCGGAGGGACCTGTTTAACCCATGGCTAGAGCGATCCCTCAAACTGGTACAACTAGATCATGAAGTGGCTCTTTCGAAATTCGACACACTTCACAGAAAAGGCCCGAGAAAGGCTTAAAACCTTACTCTAGCAAGATTTGACTTTAGTCAGGACACAGCTATAATCCCTCCAATCTTAGGTAGCCAAGCATTTGGCAGGAGGTGCTCATGAATGTAAAAGCGATGATAAAAGCATGTTTTAGAATATTTTTCATGTTTGGAGGTTCGATCATGCTACCATCTTCAGCAAAAAGTTTAACTCTTTATGGCCTCACAAACTGTAAAGACAATAGTTATACTGAACCAGTTGCAGTCTACGGTGCTTTAGAAGCCAAGAAATGCAAGTTCAAGAAATTGGAAGTATTTGGCAATTCAGAGTTGGCTGATTGTGTAGCTAGCGAAGTTTCGGTGAATGGTAATATTACAATTATCAATTCCAGAGTGTTAGCGGACACAAATGTCTTTGGTTACCTGGAATCAAAAAACACTTCATTTGGAAAAATTTCTGCAACTACAAATAGTATTACGCTTGATGGCTCATCAGCTGAAACGGTTTATGTTTCAAAAAGTGCAGACGATCGCGAACAGGTTCTTTACCTTCAAAATAATGCAAATGTGAAAGTTAGCATTACTTTTGAATCTGGAAAGGGGAAAATTATCGCTGATAGAACTGTGCATCTACCACAGGATATAAAGGGCGCCACAGTCGTTCATCAGTAATCTACGAGCTTGCCCACCCGATTCCTAGATTTTTTCTTAGTTCCGGTCGAAATTTATTAATTTTTTTTAAAGTGGAAGCGAATGAATCGATAAAGAANNCCTTGCAAGCCCATCCTCATTTACAAACCCCTTCCAAATTAATATCGAATCAGCTTTTGCCTTAAACTTCCAAGGTATCTGTTTATCTATGCTAGCAAGCATTGATGCAGAAACTAGTGCTAAATCCTTATTTGGTTCGGATTCAAGATTTAAAGTCCCCGCTCCTTCAACAACGATAAGGTATGCTGCCAGTGACTGTTCTTCGCTATCAACCACAAAGTCAGTTCCTGCACTTACACTCTTTATCAGAGAAAGCGGTCCATGGCTCCATGCATATCTAACCAAATCTGTTTCACTTTTTTCAAACAGGTCATGTTCCCTGAATAGGGCAACTTGAGACTCGTAGTCTTCATGATTTATTAAGCGGTGAATAAAGAAACCGGAGTTCAATTCAGAATGCATGCTACAATCGTCAATTATTGATCGCCACTTTTGAATATATTTCAAATTTAGATTCTTGATTTCAATCATATCGTCACACTCAATCTCTAATTTTCCAATTGATGCCGATCTGTTTCTTAACATGAGCAGGCAAATGATTTAGCTTGGTGGCGAGATAGGGTAAATCCCTCACGAAGAGATTCAAAAAATACTCACCGAAATTGAAAATATTTACGATGTCTTTTGAAAGAGTAATCGAGGGCGTGAGTCCGAGAACATAATGGTTCCAACCTCTAGGTAAAAAAAGCATTTGACCAGGCTCAAGTACAGCTGCGAAAAACGTGACTTCTTTGTAGCTTTTAAATGTATGCATGCAAATCGAAAATGGGTTAAGGGGACCTTCAGGGGAAGTTATTTTTTCCGTTTCATTTGGAGACACTAAAAGTACTAGCTTACGCCCCTTAATTTGAGCTAAATAAGTCATTACATCATGATGATCCGAGTGAAATTGGGATAAAGATCCCTTTGGTCCAATGAACAACCAATGATGTCTAAACGCCCTCATTGCAGTTCTGAATCTTTCGCCAATAAGACCGGAAAAATAGTCTTCGACGAAATAAGGACATTCATCGAATTCATTAAACAAATCAGGATGGGTAGAAAAAGGATGAAAAGCTAAACCATATAGTCGCTCGCTAGATGGGATGGTTGTTTCACCTACTTGCAATAAGTCAGACGCATTCTTTTTCCCGAGAACATATTCAATATAGTCTCTAAATTGAACAGTATACTTATTTTCCTTTTCACGCAGGGACGGTTGCACCATGATTTCTATATTTCCAAAACGGTCTTTTAAGTTTTGAAAATCCCATTGCATCGCAGGCCAATGGGTCATTGCATCTGATACAACACATGGAATCCCTGGATATTTCAAAAAATAGGTTCCGAATTCACTCTTTTTGATTTGACTAAGTTTTTTTACAGGCTCTATTTGATGCTGATTAACACCCATAACTCTTGCTAATGATGAGATTCCATCTTCTAATGCATGAGATATCCTGTCGATTTCCAAATCTGTTAGAAATTTTTTTGAAATCATCTAATTTTACTCGTCAAATCTTTTTATAAATTCAAATGTGGGAAACTTTCGCTTTATGCGCGCTAGATCATTTTCCATCGTGTCTTTCGAGACTCCGAACTTAGGGGAAAATGCAGGAAGTAAAATCTTAAACCTTTCCCAATAAAATCCCCACTCGACCGGAGCATAGATGGTAATTCTTTCATCTCGATCAACAAATACTGGATAAGCTCTTGCCTGAAATCGGGTAACAAAACTATAGTAGAAGCCAAGCCCACCCCAGCGAGGGCTATCAGACAAAACCTTTGTTCGAGTATAGAAGAGAGAGTCCGCGGAAAGCCCATCGACGAACCAGGATAAACTTTCATCTTCGGAATCGGTTTCAATCACTTGAATCCAAGCATTAATTGGTTCGCTTACAACGAGTTTTATTACCGGAAACCCAGGACAAAGACAAGATCTGGGGGAGTTGGAAATGAAGTTTACAGCAATTCGAATATTCGCTTTTTCGTTAACTAGTTCGACAGTTGTGGCTTCGTATCTTTCTAAACATTCCTCTGGTTTCAGACCTCTGTCGTTTCCTACATGTTTTAAATAGAAAATAATTTCTGGGATCGCGTAGATTAGAAAAAACAGTACGCAAAATACTACTATGGAGTTTCTGAAGGAAAAAAAATTTACTAAGTTTTGCATCTTGTTACACCCATAATTTCAGTTCCCGCTTCTACAAAGCAGGAATAGGAAAGAACCGGGGTTAAACCATACACGACGTGATACCAACCGGCAGGTATTATTAACAGATCACCAGGCTCTAAACGTACTTCGATAGAAGATGCTTTTCGATAGTCCGGATGAATATCATAGTTTGGGCTATGACTGTCGACAAAACACGCTTGCGAATAGAGCATCCCTTTTTGTGGGTAGAGATACTCAAATTGATCCGGTGAAAATAGTAAAACCTTCTTGATACCATGGACATGGGCTAGAAAACTATGATGAGCATCGAGGTGAATAGGAGTTAGTGGTTTTCCATCGGTACGAAAACCTGCCCATAGCTGCACAATTCTATCCTGCTGACTAGTGATGAATGGAAAGGTGAAAATATTTTTCAGTTCGTTTGGAATTGCGCAACCTTGACTGTAAGATGACCCAAAACTGCATTCCAAAAATTCCCTTAAAGCTAAGTTTCTTCTCGTTCGAATATTGTTCTTTACAACTACATCACCATATTGGTTGAGGAGGTCTTCCAAAGAAAAATCTACAATTAACTCATTTTTCAAACCGCCTTTGCAAAGGATCGGAATATGTTTTTTTAGAAACTCATTGATAGAAGGAATCTGGAAGCCATTAAAAATGGAAACTGACCTTAATGAGGTAATATATCCTTTGCACCGGTGTCTTATTTTACTGATTCGAGCCTGTACCTCTGGTGGCGGACGACGAACCAGATTAACCAGGGTCTGAATTAATTTAATATCTCCAGAGACTGCAAAGTAATTTCCAATCTCTGGAGTTCGAAACGTTATTGTGTGTGGCAAACACCCCCATCTCACTAAAAGTGAGCTATCAAGTACTTCCACTTTCGAGGTGACTGGTATTGCAGCATCAACTTTTTCGATTGTGACAGATGAACCTTTTATGGTTATCAATAGAGAACTATGATCTCCTTTTGGAAAGTTTATTAGGCAAGATCCATCAATAGTCGAGGGACCCATCCCTTCCTGCAAAAGAAATGCTAACTTACGAACGGCTTCATCTAAACTAAGCATTTGTTGACAACTTAAATTTGATATCTGCATTGCCATTTGAACCATGCGCGAAAATATGATATTTGTCGTCTCTGATAAAGTAGTCGCGTATCTTATCTAAATCATTCAATGTAGCTTCAGGTGTAAGGGATAAATCGAATGTAAGATGTAATCTTACTGGAAATATATCACCTGTGCTAACAACGGAAACTTCACACAAAAGTCCTTCATAAATTTTGACAGACATTTTTGCTTCGTGATTATCTCTATTGTAGGAAAATATCCAATGCCAATCAGAAACAGACTCTACATAGAAACATGGTAGAAAATCTCCGCAATGAATTACGAAACGAGGATGAATTTTACAACCAAACAATGGTGGGTGTATAATGACTTTGCCAGCAAGTAAATGTACCGATCCAGTTTCAATATCATAAGAAAGAGCTTTACCAAGACTTCGCAACCTTGCGGCATATTTCTCATTATTATCTGCGCGCGCTAGTGCGACATCTTTCGGTAATTTCATGGTTTTGATTGCTGACACACTAGCCAGATCATAAAGAGTTGCTTCGAGTCTCTCGATATCAACAATAGCTAAATATTTTTCCAAAGCGTATCGGATCGTTTTTCCAATCCTTACACCCTTAACCCTTTTATGTAGATGGCGTTTCAAACCCAATTCACCAATAAGTAAAGGCAGAAATGAAACGTATTGAAATTTAGAGACCATAGTGAAGCCTAAATATTGGTACATCTTCGTCAAGCGTTCGTTAACGCCTACTGTAAAGAAACAGTATATATTAGCTTCCTTCATTAATTCGACAATCATATCTAATATAGCGACTGTGGTTTGCAAACCCATTTCTGGCATTTCACACATATAGTCAGTAATGATGGCTATATGTGGCGTTCGAAGGACGAAACTTTGCGTAGCAATCAGTTTATCACCCAAGAAGGCACCGACAATCGAGTGATTCATTTGCAAAAGTTCAGCATATTCCACTTCGCAGTATGAAGGGGGAATCACACTAATTCTCTTTGCTAGTTCTGCTACCTTAAAATATTCTTCCTTTTGAAGAGGTCTAACATCAGCGGTTTTTAACAATTGGCCTCCCTTTAGATCCCTGTTTTACGAGATCCAAAACCTCCCAGACATTTTTAAAGTCTTGTGGTGTAGCGAGAAAATATTCCCCAACAAAGAGGTTGGACTTCAAAGCTTTTTCGAACGCCCTTAGTTTGATAATTAAATTTTCAACCGGACTTATATCTCCGTTATTTTCAACTCGCCCAGTTCCGCATATAATAATCTCTGCATTTTTTCTTAACAAGTAGGTTCTAAATAATTGCGCCAATCCAATGAAAATCGGCAGCGTTGAAGAGTATGTTATCCTTGGTCGCAACGAAGAGTCGGTCAACCGGAATTCGATTCTTACTACCTTCAAGACTTCTTCGATTTCCCGGTATCGTGAGGATAGAATTTTCACACACCGGTCAACGATATTCGCAAATTCAGTTGTCACGTGTCCTTTGCGCTCCCAAGTTGGTATCAGTCTTAGTTCAAAATCAACGGCATACGACTTCACATCATCATCTATTGAAGTACAGAGTAATATGATGTTTTGAGAATAAGTCGCCACCCTATTTAGTCTCCTTATGAGACGAAAGAAGAGAAATCATTTGAAGCAGAATATAGGCAACGAACTTGCTTTCATGCCCTGAATTAGACGACGGCGAAAACTCCATTAAATCCATACCGACAATCTGATTATTTTCAAAAATGTAATTCAAAATANNCTCCTGGGTCTATCCCGCATCTTGAGGGATATCCGGTGTTTGATACAAAATTTCTTGAAAAAACATCGACATCAACTGAAATGTACACTTTCCTATCCCTTGGTAATTTACTGACCAATTGATGTACACCCTCACACATGATCATCAAGTCGCTAATCATGGTAACGCGTTGACTAATTTCCGAAAATGCGGCAACTTGCCCAGCACCTAGACTCTGAAAGTCATCAACACCAATTTGGAAAACGCTCAAGTCAGAAAAATCATAAAGTAGTTTTGAAACAAAATTGGCATGACAGACGTCGTGTAAGTCAACCCAATTTGATTTGTCATAAATGCCTGACAACTTCATATCGCAATGAGAATCAAATTGTATAAATGATATTTCTTTCAATGTAGGATCTTTCGAAATAAGACCCCTGATTGAACTTAAAGTTAAGCTGTGGTCGCCACCGATCATGATGGGAATGCTTCCAATCGGGCTATTGTTGATTAATTTTACAATCCGATTATGCACGTCGTTTGTGTTGTGATTTTTAACGTGAACATCGCCAATATCTACAACAGAGGCATTTTTGAATGGACTTGCGCCTTTTCGAATAGAAAAAATTGAATCCGGATTGTTGCCTCGAAAACAAAAAGACTGGCTTGTCTCCCGCAGAGTCTTAGCNNGTCTTAGCAGCTAAACAAGATCCTGGGCGAGGCGATCCTCCGTCGAAGGGAGCTCCAAAAACAAAACCTAAAGTCTCAGATGGAATAAGATTGCTTCTGCATGTTGGCAAACCAAAAAATCCATAATCTGGTAGCCGCGTCGATAAC
This sequence comes from Deltaproteobacteria bacterium, assembly GCA_003136475.1. Lineage (GTDB taxonomy): Bacteria > Bdellovibrionota_B > Oligoflexia > Oligoflexales > Bog-1112 > BOG-1112. The sequence goes on along the minus strand of PLEQ01000243.1, from coordinate 12,071 downwards.
AAACAGTCTAAGTATGATTCTTCAGAGCCTAGAAAGGCCTCAGGAACTATTAATCCTCTACAAACCAACTCTTCAGCAATAATTCGAAGTACAATATCCTCGGCAGAATACAATTTGTTCTGAGAGGCAATTGAAACGATTTTACAAAGAAATTCACGGGAGAGGGGACCAAGACCCACAGTCTCTTTGGTATATGAGCTTTCCAAAAGGTTCAAATTATATTTGAATGGATTAACAACATATTTACTCAGGCGCATGTGGATCTCGTTTTTTTAATAACTTAAGCTTTGGAAATAGTTCACAGAGAATGTCTTGCGCCCATTCGTAATCTATTCCTTCAATTTCAGATTGCCTTTGCATGATGTCTAGTATCATTTTCTTTCGCGTCATTGGATCTTTTAGCTTACCGACAATAGGCTTTACCAATTCCGAATTCCCAATAGTACTACCGTTTACAAAAGGCCTGAATTCTTGTTCAATAAATGATTTTTTATACATCATAACTACGTACCTTATCCCAATGAGATATTTTCCAAATGGTTACTGAACTAGACAGCAACTCAAGGCTAGCATTAAAGAACTGTCTTTTCTCTTTATCAAGAAATGAATCTGCCTCATCAATTACGAGTAGCCTTATATTGCCATCCCAATAAGCTAAGGACCGAAAAAAACTTACTAGAACACGTTCACCCGTAGAAAGGATTGTATTTTCGTTACTATCAAGAAGACATGGATATTTTTTTTCCATATCATAAATACGAGCTAGCCAATAGTTAGCTAGCTGTGGATTAAAAAGGTTTTCCATACGCAACCCAAACTCTTTCCAACAATCGTCAGCTGGGAGTTCCGTTGGTCCAAAAATATTTTCAAGTAAATTACCATGCTTGACTCGTATGATGGTTGGATTTCTTTCTATACAACGAGAATAGGGCGCAAAGTTTCGAGTCAACGCTTCTAACTTTGCGATGGGCCAATTGTAGTATTTAGTACTTTTACCTAGTACTGCGTCTACAAGAGAAGTTTTTCCGCTGCCATTTTTGGCTTCAATTAAATGAAGCCCATTAGTAGATACAAGTTCAACGCTCTCCTCATTTAGGAGATTGAACCTGTTGCAAGAATCGATTTCTATGGGAAGATCTTGATTGNNGCTCTGGCTCTGACAATTTCCTCAACATTTTTTTGAGTAAAATCTTCGCTAGTTTTCATACGTATCAAGTGTTCTTTCACCCCATTTAATGAAGCGCTGAGTGCCAGCAAATAGTCCAGAATCCCAATCCAAACTAATCCGTCTACAGCACTTATTTTCTTTGTATAGATGCTATAGATCACCCAAAGGACACAGAGGAGAAATGGGACGTCGGTTGATATTGAAATTAGCAAATTGCGTATCAGTGTAAGTTTACGCATTGCGTTATGTTGGATTTTAAAGTCAGAAATAGCATTGTCATACCATCTATCAAGTTGGCTTGATCTTTGACGATACTCCCAATTGAAGAACACTTCTCGAAATAAAGAAGAATAGTTTTGAAGCCATTTGATAACTTTAACGCGCTCAATGTCTAACGCGTTTTTGATTTTCTTCAAATTTTTGCCAAAAACATGTTGAGATTCCCAATTTGTAATCAACACTAAAGGAATTAAGAACAGGGCTTGCCAAAACCCATCCCAAACTATTTTCGATACGGCAATCAATATCAAGGAACTTGCAGCAGATAAAATAAAGGTGATTTCTACAAGACTCTCTACATAATCTGAAGAACTGACAAATAGAACATGCGAAGTATTTTCGATATTAGCGCTTTGTGTATCTGTAGGGGAACAAGGGCGGAATAGCGACCATAAACGCATGAAGGACGAGCTTCGGCATGTAGAAATTACCCAACTTTTTGCTAGCCTAGAGAGTATTACAAAGAGCTGGAGGAGAAGAAAGATGATCGATAGCGAAACGAACGTTTTTGGCGCTATTGTGCCTTGCACTGTTTCAACTAGTAAAGATGAGCGCGCTTCAATTGCAAAATATCCAGCTACTGTGGCGCCAATGGCTGTCAATGCTGTTAGACACAAATAAATAAAGCGAACATGAAGATTTTTTTTAGTCATGCTCGTCCCCGCCTTGAAGCCAATGAACTATAGTCTTTGAAAATCGTCTAATTTGCTCTTCATCATTTTGATAGAAAAAAGTCCAAGCTGGCCCTGGATTAATTTCGAGTAGGTAGTAATTATATGCTCCAGTTTCCTTGTCTTTCTGAAGAATGAAATCAATTCCAACAAGAGGATTATGCTCCGACTCAGCAAGTCTAATCGCAATGTCTTCTAAGCCTCTTGATGTGTCTGTAGATTCAAATTCCGAGCGATCGGTTGCATAGCGATAGTCAAGATCAGACTTATGCTTTAAAATTCGTGAATCTACTGATTTTCCGCAAACATGGACTCTCAGGTCCTCACCTTCAATTTTCTCTTGAAACATCTGAGGGCCAAATTTTAAGCTATTTCGATCCCATTTTGAAAACGTTTGGTTATCAACAGCCCGAGAACGAATTCCCGATATTGATTTAACAACTATGCTTCCATGTTTTTCAATGAGTCTATCAACGAGCAACCAAGGGCCAGAAACAATATAAGTTTCAGGAGTTTTTAGATTCATGCCGTTAACTGAAAGGCTCGCGTTCACCAATTGAGTCGGTTTTGTTCCATTAAGATGCATATTTTCGCTGCATCCAATAACGGGAATGTCGAGAGAGTTTATGATTTCAAAAAAGTTTGAATACTTCCGATATTCAGAAGAGTCGTTGATGTCTATTGGTCCGATATAGAAGCTATCACACTCTTGCCAATCTTTACCAACGATCGCTCCAACAAAAAGGCGGCCATTTTCAACAGCAAAGTTCCAGTCTTCTTCAAGTTTAGAAATTTCAAGAAAATTGAAGTTAGCCAAAGTAGTCAAACAACGAACTGTGCGAGTCGTAGAATCTTCGGAGGAGCCACATATCGTGTGAATTCTTTGTTCAATTGCTTTCTGCGTTTTTTTTAATTTAGGAACTCGGTGATTACGAGGCATGGTCCAGGCAATACTTCGACTTGGGTTAGATAGGTAGCTGCAAATAGCCTTTGCAAACTCACCCCATCCGGAGGAGCGTTCAATCTCCCCAGTCATACTACCAAAGGTAAAATTTTCGCTATCAGAGAAGAAGATGCACTCATAGCAAAATAGGTTAAGTGCTTCTGAGCATTTCAGGATCAAAGTCTTAAATTTGACTTCTAGCTCAACAGAAAGAGTTTGAGTTGCCATTGCTGGCTTGATAACAACCTGATTGCCAAACCCAAATGCTATATAAGGATTGCCTTTTGGTCTTTTATAGTAAAGGGATTTTTGGTTTTCTATAGCCATGTATGTTTGTAGATTAGGCTTCCAATTCCTAAATGAATGCAAATCACCAACTATCCATTGCTCGTCTGTACCCTTATTTCGACCTAAGAAGAAATTTGCATCACTGTAAACATAATCGGGGACTTGACACTCTGGAACAGCATCCTTGATCTTTGCCCACTGAAGCGGCAGTGAAATATATTTATTGCAAAGAGAGTTTCCCGACGGTGTGCTTATACCTAGATGAAATTGACTTGTTGCAAAACTTAGATATGCGGACAGCTCATGGCGCACATACTCTTTGTCATCCGGATGAAATCCTTTGACGTTTTCTGGATTGATAAAATCGATAAGATTTATGAGTACCGTAGTTGCGTCGTTTATTATTTTCTTACCTTGAGGAGTAAGCCAATTGATAGTGGAGCTGTTGGGGCTGACTCTATCAAATATTTGAAAGGCTTCATCAAGAAAGTCGGATGGTCTTATTAAGATAAAATCTATGGCCTGGTTTTTACAAAATTCTTCAATGACTGCTTCGATTTTACCATTCTGATTTTCAGTAAGTACGACGATCACAATTAAGCCTTGAGGTATTTTTTGGTTTGATAGGTAAATATAGAAAGGCGATTTGGTTATTCCCCATGCTCAATAGGCGAAGGTCTTTGAAGGGGGACTGACAGATACAGCTAAGAACCAAACCGCCGAAGAGGTTAAAACGAATATTCAACCCGTTTTTTAAGCTCTTCGTTAGTCATTCCGGTAAAGTCGATCGATGGACGCCAGCTACCGCCATCACGATCTCTATCGCGATCTCTATCTCTTCCCCTATGGCAACCAAAGTCCACGTTCAACGTGTCAAAACAGATCTCAGATGCCTCGCAGCTTTTTTCTTTAACATTCTCTTGCATTTAGAATCTCCATCGATGAATTGGTTCGACAATAACCCTTGCGGCTGGAAAAGGATAAGACTTCAGGTGAAACTTCAGAAACTCGGGAAAATTTTTGTTTCCCTGTTTAGCGATTTCAGTTAAGTCCTTCCCAAAGACAACGCCATCAAGGGTGATAGCAGATTGAATTACACTTACAAGAATTAATGAGTGGATATCGTGCAAGACAAACGGAACGAAATTCTAACCGCACTAAATGAAACGAAAAAACTGTTCCCGTCATTGTCTGACAAAAGGCTAATCGAAAATGTTGAAAGGCTCCTAAACGAGCCGGGCGCGAGAGACGTCAAACCAACAAGCTTCTTTCAGCAACCTACTCTGCACTTTTATCATGGATTAGAAAGCCAGCCGTTCTTAAATAAAGAGAGTCTTAATTTACAGGGTTTAATAGATTCTGCCGATCTGGTTCGCGCAGAGTTTGGCTTATTCATGTCAAAATCCCGCCAAAAAAATGGGCGCTTTGACGTATTTCGGGACGGTTCAGGTAAAGTCCCTGAATACCTCTCTGGGCCCCTCAATGTGGTGGACGTAATAAGTCCGAGTGATACCCCTGGAAAGGCTGCTGACTCCAAGTTAAGCGAAGAGTTCTTTCCTCATACACGTGCCGCACTTATGAAGTGCGTAGGCTTTGCAAATTCCGCATTTTTCTCTCTCATGCATCCTGGGACTCATCTGAAGCCACATTATTCTGAATCAAATGTGAGATATACTGTGCATCTAGGCGTTCAAATTCCGAACGGAGACTGCTTTCTGCGGGTGGCGGAAGAAAAGCGTAAATGGAATGTAGGTAAGACTCTGGCTTTTGATGGCTCCTATTTGCATGAGGCCTGGAATTTCTCTGATCATTTGAGAGTCATACTTATCGCTAACTTTTGGCATCCGGACCTTAATGACGCTGAAAAATATTTCATCGAAACTTTTGATTCACGTATCAATAGATCAGATGTGCATAATTGGTGAAAACTGACATCTTCCTAATCCCCTCTTAGAAAACAGTTTTCGAAGATCGATGGCAATGCGTTGACCTTCTTCATCTAGATGCCAAGAGCCTTAATTTGTTAATAGATCTCTAGATCTTTAGTTAAGCTAGCGTTTTCACAGAGAATATCTTTCGACATTAAAAGGTTAAGGAAAGAGGCGGGGTTCACTCAAGAAGAGATTGCGGACTAATGATTCAATTATCGCCACTACAAAAAGCTTGAGAGCGGAAACTACAGCCCAAATCTTCAAACTCTTCATAGATTGGCGGTTCTCTTCAAAGTAGATATCGCCGAATTTTTCGCCAAATAGTATTTTAGCAAATCTTTAGCATTTCTTTACACGTCACTCCATTGAATAAGCCACCCGCTGTTTGCTGCATAGCGTATCGTTCAGCATGACGTTAGGATCTTTCATTTCCGCAAACTCCAATGCAGTATCTTCACTTACTAGAGCGCGATTATACTTCAAAAAAATCTCTAGAAGCTTCTCAGTGGAAAGATCTGAAAGATCTCTTTTCAGAAGTTCGGAGCGCACTTTTTCAAGCATCTCACCGAAAATCTCTGTCCTATGAATCTGAGTAAGTCTAAGGCGCACTTTAATTGCATCTAGTCGAAAAGCCTTTGCGTTTGCAATTTCAACGTTCAGCTCTTTTGACCAATTTTGCAGGCATTGTCGACTGACACCCAATCTAGCTGCGATTGCATCATAGCTAAGATTCTCGGCACGCAAATTGATGAACTCTTCTTTTGCAAATGCAGATCCTTTCGGAAATTTACGCTCTTTGCCGTTAAGACGATCTCCTGATGTGCTCATTTAGTAAACCTCCAAAGATCTTTTCATCTTAAGAAAAATTCATTTCAAGTGTTGCCTAATTATGGATGAGATGCAATTGGCACGAGTTTGAATGCGGCGCAAAAAACCAAAAATCAATAAATTTGATATCTACAGACTTTATCATTCTAGCACACAGATCCCGGAGACACGGTGCTCGCTTTCTGCCAGTGAACAAAATATGCTTCGCACGATCACACTTGAATACAACAAGAGCGAAAGGAGCTCCGATGCAATACAACTCGCACTTGAGCTTGCTATTGCGAATTATAGCCGAAACCAAATTGTAGATCATCAACCTACCAAGAAAGAAATCGAGAGCCAATTTACAAAATTCTCACTAGATTCTTGGGCTATGCAGGATTCGATCATCAAAATTCTTAACAATCCATTTTGTCTTGAAGCATTAAAAATGAGAGGTCTTGCACAAAAATTTGTCGAAGTCCTCAAGACTCTCAATGCTCTCGAGAATGATCTCAGGTCTATTGAAAAAGAAGATGTGTCTAAACTCTCAGATCACCTCGGGCCGACTAAACTTGCACGCTATGTTCTTATTTGCTCAGCAATTCATATATTTTACAAAAAAATCAGCAAACAAGTTCCTATTGACGATGTCACAAGCTTTGTGGCGATCGCACTCAATAAGGTCGAATGCAATTTCGAAAAAAAATATTTACGAAAGACTATTAAACAGCTGCTCAAGAATGCTCTTCTTAGAAAAAACTTTGAAGATTACCAACCTAATTCTTCCGAGCTTTGGACCGACGACAATCCATATTTAATATGCGCCAAGTTGGACCCAAAATAGATGGAAAAAATGTCCACCGTTTTTCTTGAGTGTTTTTTCCAACCGAGTTTATCAGTCTGCTAGAACTGTCATAGAAAAATGGAAAGTCAAAGCAAATCCCCAAATTTTTTGGGTTATTTGCTGAGGTCAATGAAAACGTGGGAAACAAAAAATCCCGCGTTTGGGACGCGGGAAAGTGCTTAATTCACAAAACAAATCTAGCACTGAACGCGTCCTCCTTCAACTCATGAATCTCTAGAAGGAGGCTCACTTGGAACAAGAAATCTTTAGTGCTGAATCGATTGCTAATCGCCTACAGAAGTGCAGACAGAACGGCAATGGTTGGTTGACATGTTGCCCTGCTCACGATGATCACAATCCCTCACTCTCAATTAGTGAGGGATCCGACGGAAAGGTTCTTTTTCATTGCTTCGTATGCAAAGATCAAAAAAAGGTAATCCGAGCCTTGGTCGATCTTGGCCTGTGGCATAACGGACATCGCAGCGAAGAGCATGCACTCGCTAAGAAGATATGGGATTCAAGCCTTAGTCTTAACTCCCCTAAAGCAGGCCCTGCAAGGGCGTACTTGGAAAAAAGAGGAATACAAGTAGATATTGCCGTTTTAGAAAATCTCCGATTTCATCCTTCACTAGCGTATTACGAAAACAAAATCTTTAAAGGACAGTATCCGGCGCTGGTTGGAAGAATTTCAAATAAGAACCATACTCAAATCGGTCTCCAAAGAATCTATTTGGATAATCACGGCAATAAAGCACCGGTCTCAGAACCTAAAAAGGTTCTCGGAAAAACAAGAGGAGGCACAATAAAGTTCTCCAAAGCAGATGAAGTTCTTCATCTTGCTGAAGGTCCTGAGACTGCTTTGGGGATCTTGGGGGCAACAAAAGAGCCCGTCTGGTCAACAGTTACCGCTGGAGGAATGCAAGACTTCGAACCTCATACGAACGTTAAACAAGTTCACATCTGGGTTGATCAAGACAAAAGCGGCGCCGGGGAAAAAGTCTCAACTGCTCTGGCAAATAGACTTGTAACCATGGGAGGTCAGGTCTTTAGACACATGNNCCAAAGTACGATCCCCGAAGGTAAAAAGGGTATTGATTGGCTCGATGAACTGAATTCTAAAGGGGCTGCTTTTCTTGTTGAAGAACTGAAAAGCCCTGAACAATGGGGTCCGCAAGAACCGAAAAATTTTGAAGGCACCGAATGGCCAATTTTTAAAGATCTCCCTTCAATAAAATCAAACATCGAAGATATTCCCAATGAGATGATTCCAGAATCCATTAGAGCCTGGGCGATGGATGTTAGTGAAAGGATGCAAACACCACTAGTTTGTATAACCGTCGTCATATTCACAGTGATTGCATCTGTGATCGGACGACAAGCGAGGGTATTCCCTAAGAAACACGATGATTGGAGTGAAGTTCCAAATCTGTGGTGTGGAATTGTTATGCGCTCCGGCCTAATGAAAACCCCGATCATGCGAGAATGTCTCAAACCTCTTAAGAGGCTCATAGCCAAAGCGGATAATTCGTTTGAGAAAGAAAATACCCAAGCAAAAATCAAAGAACGTATTATTGCATCAAAAATCAAAGCTGCAGAAGATGACATGAAAAAAAATGCCAAAAAAATGGCAAGCATTTACTCACTCGAGAAAGCCGAAGAGATTTCCCATGACATCGAAAAACTTATGAAGGAAGCCGAAGGCAACAAAGTCAGCCAACATCGTTACATGGTCAATGACACTACCGTCGAAAAATTAGGCGAGATTGCTGCCAAGAATTCTAATGGATTGCTCCTATTCAGAGATGAACTTTATGGCTGGCTCAAAAATATGGAAAAGCAAGGAAGGGAAGGTGATAGGGAGTTTTATTTGGAAGCATACAATGGAAAAGACTCTTATACCGTAGATCGAATCTCTCGTGGCACTCTTCATATTCCTGCATTGTGCATTTCGATTATCGGAGGAATTCAGCCAGGTAAGCTTGAGCGATATGTAAGAGAAGCGGTTCAGCACGGTGTAGGTGATGATGGCCTTCTCCAAAGGTTTAGCTTAATGGTTTATACAGACTTGACTGAAACTTGGCAGCATATTGATCGCCCACCCGATCTTGACGCATATGCCAAGCTTTGTGCAATTGTTGACAAACTTGACGATCTTTCCAAAGTTTTTTTGGAAAGAGGGTTGACTAAAGATCCTGAGCAGGAAGCATTTCATTTTAGATTTTCCGATGGAGCTCAGAAAATTTTTGATAATGAATGTTTAACTCAACTTGAACAGAGACTAAGGACAAAAGAAATTGAAAATGATGCCTACAGGTCACATCTAGCAAAATTTAAAAAAATGGTTCCAACCTTAGCTCTAATCTTTCATCTCATTGACCTGAATAAATCTGAAATGACCCCCTACTTCATTGAGGAAAAATCCATTAATCTAGCTTTAGAGTGGGCCGACTATCTCGAGTTACATGCAAAGAAGATCTACTCATTCGCATTAAATCCTGAAATTTACTCAGCTCACGCTCTGGCAAATAAAATCAATGCCGGCAAGGTTAAGGATGGGATGACCTTGAGAGAAATTTACAGGCCTGAGTGGACAAATTTAAAGAACGCAGCAGAGGTTTTCAGAGCGATAGAAGTACTTGAATCTNNAATCTTGCGGATGGGCGAAGGTGGAAGAGGTCCGAAATCAACGCGGAGGTGCGCCCTCAGAAGTAATTAGGATAAATCCTGCCGTAACGCGGAGAGAAACCTAATGGGAATGTATCAACCTAAAAGAATACTGAACGACTTCAAGAATCAAACCGACAGAACTGACGAAAACATTCCTACTGTCAGTTCTGTCAGCACAGTTTCCGTAGAGATTGATAAAAACCCAGACAGCACCGGCAGTAATTTCGATTTGATTTACACACTTGCCAAGCAAGCCCGTGACAAGTTTTTTGTTCCGGGCATCCTGGCCTATGCAGATGTCCACCGTAAAGACCTAGTATGGCGTATTCAGAAGGTCGAGGCTGATCTCGAGCGGATTTGGATAGGTGAGAGTGAGGGGAAGGCCTCTTCGCCGTTCCAGAGCTTTAAACAGCTTCTGAACGATTGGGTTACAGTCCACCAAGAGATGAATCAAAATTACCTCATCTTCCTCAAGTTGACTGAGACCACTGACGCAAAGGGGGTGGTAAATGCCCCATTCTAAATTCCTTACAGTCAGTGAGGCTGCTGAGTACCTAAGGGTGTCTGTGTCCTCTATCTACAACTGGAAAAGCCAGGGGAGGTTAAAGGGGAGGAAACATGGAACGCGGCTTTTGTTCACTCTGGAAGAGCTTGATAGTTTTGATGAATCTAAGCCTGTTTTAACGGCGATGGGATCGTTTCACTGCCCTGGAAAGTCTGGTATACAAGCGGTTCCGTCAAAGCGGAAAGGTTCTTTGAAAAGTAAATATGTGCTGGAAGGCCATCTTAAGGAGAAAAAAGATGGCTTATAAAAGTAAAAAGAAGCTCGAACAAAATATTTTTCTTGTGCAGGACAAACAAGGCCAGGAGAGATTCGTCGTCATAGTGAAGGATAAGACGGGTCATTGGTATCCAAGAAAAAGCTTTGAACTTAAGAGTGAGGCTCGCAGTTATCGTAATGACTTGCTTCGAAAACGTGATCTCGGTGAAACTTCACAACCTCAGGGAACAAAAAGTTTAACCTTCGAATTGTTCTGGCAACAGTGGCAATCAGATTGCAGGAGCAACGTAAGTCAAGGTTGGCAACTTTCTCAAAATCAGATGATGCGTGACCACATTTTGCCTCAGCTCGGTTCTTTCAAGATGGTTTTCATTACCTCTCGACACATTGTNNGTTGATGCAGGACCTTCAACAAAAAGGTTTAGGTCCACAGACTCGCCTTCATGTTTACAACTTGTTACATCGAATGTTTGAGGATGCCATTCACAACTATGAAATTCTCAAGCAGTCTCCGGTGAAAGCAAAGCTCAAACCTGAAGTTCCAAGAGTCGAGAGAGCATTCTTAACTCCAGAAGAGGCTGTTAAGTTGCTTGCGCACTCCCGAGATCATTTCCTCGGTCCTGCAATTTGGCTTGCTTTGCTTTCAGCCTTAAGGCCGGAAGCCATTCAAGCTCTTCGTTACGGAGCTGTGGATTTTNNACGCACGAGTATGTACCGATGCCTCTGGAGCTTGTGGATTTCTTGCAGTTACTGCGGCAAAACAGAAGGCCACGAGAGACTGACTTTGTTGCACCTGGTAAAGAAGGTGGCATGCTGAACTATAGAGTCTTGCTTTACGGAGTGAAGCGTCTCTGTCGCGAGGCTGGTATACGTCAGGTGACTCCACATGAGCTCCGTCATAGCGCGACTGAGCTTTACATGCGTTTTGGCGGAAGCAACTTGGAAGACATCAGGCGATTGCTCAACCACAAGACAGATGCCTGTACGGTTCGTTACATTCATCGCACTAGTGAAAAGCTTCAGATTGCCGCGCAGAAAGTCAGCGAAGCCGTTAGCGAGCGTTTGATGCCCAAGCAAAAGCTGGTGTTGGTGAATGAGAGAGTCTAGAGGTTGTTCATTTGCCGTTTTTTAGTGCGTCAGAAAACTAAAAAATTTGTAAATGGACACCCAGGGTACACCCAAGAGTGTTTTCTTGATTTCTGTATTTTGGGGATTTCCTAATTACCACACAACTACAGAGAGTTACATGGTGGGTCAGGGAGGACTNNTAACCACCTGAGCTACTGGCCCATTTCGGAGAGTCAAAAGTAATATCCTTTTGCAATGCACTCGTCAATGGACAAGTAGCCAAAATACAGCCGTTTAAGGGCTGTTTGCCTAAGCCGCCGGAAAATCTACGACCGCGTTGGAATCAACTTCGCGGTATTGCTTCAGCTTGCGCTGGAGTGTGCGGATACCAATACCCAGCACTTTTGCGGTCCGGGTTCGGTTGAACCGTTGTCGGCGTAGGGTTTCGAGAATCACTGATTTTTCGATGTCCCGAAGAGACATCCCGTGACCGAAACTGACATTGCTATCGAGGGTGGAACCTAAGTCTTGTCGGATCGCTGCAACATGGAGGCTCATAACTAATCTCCTTAATCATCATGTTCGCAAATGATTTTGCAAGATGTAGGCCAGTTCCTAAAG
>PLEQ01000040.1:275-3595 GCA_003136475.1 Deltaproteobacteria bacterium | reverse complement strand
CCACTGGATTGGATGAACTGCATGGACGATTCATGCCAATTATTTCTAGTGCTGGAAATTCCCCTCCACTGATAGAACTGTCACCGTCCTCTACCTCTACATCGACGTCGCCCTTACAAACCTCCTATCAGGCTGTTAACTATACGGCGTCGTTGAATTCCCCTGACGCTGTCATCGACATTCAGCAGTATCCTTGTGTCGCCAAAAGGGCAAAGAGAGACATTGCCATGAGAGATTTTTCCTTTGCAATACTTTTTAGTCTTTTGCTATTAATTGTTATTCTATTAATAATCTTCCTTTTGCTCATTCGGGAATAAGAAAATTCCTTTTTATATCCTGCTGGATCTCATTTATAATAAGAAACACAATGCTATTTTAGTAAGATAACCCATTACNNCTAGTCAACCAGGAAGTTATACCACGTTAAATTTCTATTCAATTGTGGTATTATAAAGATTTTAAAGGCTGTAATCTCAAAAGAGCCTCATCGATCATTTCAGCAGACTTGGCAAAGCAGAAGCGAATGAGGCTAGATGGGACTAATTGGCTCTCTTGCGAATAAAAGGCTGAGCAGGGAATAGCAGTCACTTTATAGGTAACAGTAAGCCAACGACAGATAAGATAATCTGTATTCTCAGAGGGATAAAGATTTTTCAGGCAAGCTTCTGCCAACGGAATAAACTTGGAAAAGTCAGCGATCATGAAATAAGTGCCACTGGGATTGTAGACAGGTATGCCTAGATCTTTGAGACCTTCCAATAGTCTTTTTCGAGGACCGTCATATGTTAAAAGTGACGTTTCAAAATAATTGTTTACAGCTGACTCTTTTAAACTATTTGCCACGGCAATCTAGAGATACATATAGATACAACAATAAAAGCTGTAAATAACCTGCAGAGGCGTATTGGATGTAAAAACGGTCATTGTCTGAGTCTTGACACATTTACGGATAGCTTCTTCTGCGCCAAAAATCCATCCGATGCGCCAACCAGTGGCGCCAAACAATTTTCCCGCACTGCATACAGTCAGCGTCCGTTCCCACATTTCTGGAAGCAATGCCATCCTTTCATGGCGACGTCCCTCAAAAACAAGTTCTTCATACACTTCATCGCTAAGGACCACAATGTTTTTTCTCTTGCAAATTTCAGCGATTTGCACCAACTCTGCCTTGGTAAAAACCTTGCCAGTTGGGTTGTGTGGCGTATTAAAAAGCAGTAATTTGGTTCTGCTGCTTATTTTTCGCTCAAATTCATCCATATCGAGCTTCCATGCATTCGCGGACAAAAAATCGTTGGCTGGAGGACGCAAGGACACAACGACTGGCTTTAAGCGGCATATATCGAGATGCATTTTATAAATATCGAAGTAAGGCTCAATAAGTAAGACTTCATCGCCAGGATTCAAAAATGTCTGCAGGACGTTCAACAAGCCTATGAAAGTTATAATACGAATGTAATTTGCGAGCTAAAACCTCNNAAGGGAATAACATTCTGACAGCGACTATAAAATTAGGAGAGAAGGTTCAGAAAATACAAAATAAGAACCGAAAGAAGAGAGGGATGACCTCGGCTAGGGGAATACTGGTTCAAGTCAGATAAGATGGCATCACAAGCATTTTTCTAGAAAAATTGAGCAGCGTATACAGCAATATCTAAACCTTGATGAAATCTGATATGGGGTAGCTAGGAAATCCTTGTCCGAGATTGATTGCAAATTCACGGTTCGCCAAGGGGGTGACTATGTTCCAAACATCCGTCCCTCCTTTATCTAAACCAATGGCTGTGTTGAATAAAGCGTCAAACGACATTTTTCTTATGCTGCTCTGTGATAATTTGCATAATATCCGCTCTAGCATGAATAAAAACTCGATGGAGTTGAAATATATACTGAACCCTAAATTTAATTTTATTCATCCGACTGTTTTGACGATAGTTGATTACACTTCAAGTCGGATGGTTACATAAATTAGTAAATTTAAAGGATGCTTCTTGGCAAACAATCCACTTTACCAATGATACGCGTGATTGCCCAGAGTGTCCTTCTTGCTTCAATTGTATGGGAGGAGCAGACCATTGTGAAAATTTTTCACTCTGTGATGACCGTAGCGGTAAATGCCTGGGTTGTCCTTATGGATTTGGTGGTGAAAATTGTGGTATCCCTTTTTGTCTCTCGCCTGCTCGAAAAAATCGGCCATTGTGTCAGAAGGAAAGTGGCCCTTGTCCTTGCGATGACGGCTGGGGAGGGCCTTATTGCTCGATGTGCCTTAATGATGATGTATGCCACCAGCTACCAGAATATCAGCTGTTAAAACCGGAGGAAGTGGGTTGCTATAAGGGACCAGCTGTTGGTATACATCATCATATGAAACAGTGTAGTGCGAAGCTAGACCCATTTCTTGAAAAATTGCTTGGTGGTAGGAAGCCCTCTGTCAGTGTTCATTGTCAAAATAAATCCACTGCTGAATCTGGAATTGTCGATTGCCAGTTTCAAGCAATCTCTTGCAGCTTGCAAGACTGTGTCCGTGGCCGCGATCGAGCCCTTTTTAGCGCTGATTCTGATATACCTTTTCAAAGTAACGGCAATGTCACTGTGTCTTATGGTTGCCCAAGAGTAGCCTGTCAATGTTATTCTCAAAGTCTCCTTTGTGATTCTACCAAAATGGTAGACTTATCGCCCTTCCTTGAACTTGTGACAGGCCCTGCTGTAATTGAATGCGAAACACTGGCGGAAAATATTGCCAAAAAATACTCGTGTAGAATATCAGAAAAGACACTTGATACGTATCTGGGTAAAAATGGCTTTTCTTTGACATGTTCCTCAGGTGAGTGTCTACCGCGTGCCAAGTATCCTTCCCTTAATCCTGGGCAGTTCTTTTCAGGTCCAACGCTTGCAAAACTATTTTCTTGGATGACACTTTTATATTTTATTTCATTTACGTTGGTATTTCTCATGACCGTCGTTTACTATATGCATCGTCAACGAGCGCTCACAAAACCTCCAAGTTCAATGGATTCTTCTGCTGCAACGGACAAGACGCCTCTTCTTGAAGATGGGAAAGCAGCTGACAGCATTGATGCGCCTGTTTTTAGAGTGACATTTAATTCTTTGGTTTATGAGCCTAGTGTTGGCAAACAAATTTTACAGCAGCCTAGTGGTTACGCAGAACCAGGTCAGTTGCTCGCCATCATGGGATGCTCCGGTTCAGGTAAAACAACATGCTTGAATGTACTGTCTGGTCAGCTGCCATTAAGCCACGGAATTATTTCTGTTAATGGTCAGGTATTAGATAACGAAGACGCCTGGCAAACCTATCGTCGACA
>PLEQ01000040.1:0-240 GCA_003136475.1 Deltaproteobacteria bacterium | reverse complement strand
GAACTCCACCTGCGCATGCTGAGCAGCGACATCCACAGGCAGGTGGCATATCTGGAGGTGAAAGGCGTCGAGTATCTATTGCGATTGAATTGTTGACGGCTCCTGCAATCCTTTTTCTGGATGAACCTACGAGTGGGTTAGATGCAGCTAATGCAGCAAGGGTAATTGAAACTCTTGCCGGCTTGGCTCGAAAACAAAATCGCACCATCATTTTTTCAATTCACCAGCCTCGATCGGATA
>PLEQ01000298.1 GCA_003136475.1 Deltaproteobacteria bacterium | reverse complement strand
AGAGGGAGTCTTGGAAGGTGTGATAATCCATGATGGAACTGGATGGGATGAGGCCTTCCGGGGCTTTGGCGTCGGTGAGATACTGTTTGAGAACGTCATCGCGTTTCTCATCGGGAATATTCGAGGCGAGGGATCCTGCAAAATTGTGACGGAGGCCGAGTGTATGTCCGATTTCGTGAGCGACGGTTTCGCGGACGGTATCTTGTGCAATCTTGAGGAGGACGCCCTCGTCGAGTTCTTTATTTTCAATATCACTTAAAACGCTTGTCAAGGTATCGGCTAGGCCTTGGGAAGGTTCAAAATCGCAAAGGTGCTGCTGTTGGAACCCAGCAAGCGAAAAGTGTGAGATCCCCTTATCTTTTTGCGACTTGTCGAAATTCAAACGACGGAGCAGCTGACGGGCTTTGTTCGTAGCACTAAAGCCGAAGACACTCGTGAGGAAGACCGAAGCGTGCAGGATTTCGCCGGTACGGGGATCCATCTGTGCATCGGCGTAGGCGTAGCCGGCATCGGCCCAGTCGACCCACTGGATAAGGTTGTAGTGGAAGTCTGGCGCAACTACCCCTTTGGGGGCATCGATGACACGGACGACTTCTCTGCCAAAAGCACGGTTCCAGTAGAGGGCGCCATCTTTTACGGCTTGGACAAATTCTTTCGGTGTGTTGGCAGAAACTGCGTAGTTAATCGGCTTACGGTCATCCCAGTGGGTGGCAAAAATCTGCTGACCGCCGCCTTCTTGCAAGCGCGGAGAAAGTTCAAAGAAGCCGAAATTCTTCATACCGGTCGATTCACGAGCTGTGAAATTTGGATTCTCGCGATAAGGTGTGAGGTAGTACTTAATTTCGACCGGAATCTGGAGAGAGCTGTTGCCATCTTCTTCATCACCTTTAGCTCCGGCACGAACTTGGGCAATTTGACGGATCACCAAATTGTTTTCCGCGTCAGCACCCGCTTCTTCGATATAACTTGTTGCCAGGCTAAGTGTTCGCCAAGCTGCTTCGGCCTTATAGTTTGTGCCATCAGGTGTGGTGTCGGATGCGTACCAGTCGCTGGCCATAAAAATTTTCGACATACCTTCTGCGAAGTCGAAGAAGATAACGCCGTCCCGTTCTTCCACGATTTTGAACTGGGCGAGAACAATATGCTGAGGAATTGACGAAGATGAGCTGTGACCGTCGGTTGCTTCGAGCATGTTCAAATGGGTGCCTGACGCTTTGAAGCTTACAATGCGTGACTTCAACCCATTGTATTGAGCGACGACCGGCTGCACGATCATTTCACCTTGGAGAAGGAATTCTTTGGCCAGGGCGCTCCGCTTGATGCCAATCAGCTGTTCTTCTTTGCCCCCGTTCGCAGCGCCTTTGCCGACAGTGAAAGAATCACCGATAAAGATTGGCGCCAGAGCTTCGTGGTTTTTTGAAGCGGGATTTGATGAACATGCGTTGAGAAGACAGACAAAACTGACAGCGCCGAGGGACGACCTGAATGAGATCATAATTTTCCTCGAGATCAAAGAGATTAAATTTTTGCGTTTGCTCTATCTCTTTTGGTAGGACTTTTCGGACGACCAGTCAATGAAATTAAAATGCGAGCAGAGAGTCATTATGACTCGGCCTCCAGGAGTTTAAGCAGTTTTGTCTTCTTCCTCCAAATCATCTGAATTCTCTCCTCGGAGAGGACTCCGCTGAGGCTTTCGACTAGATGCTCGGAACTCAGCTGGTGCAATGCCGAAAGAATGCGAGAGTGTGCGCGAAAGGCCGTTTCATGACCTTTGGGTAGGAGAAAATGCATGCGTACGAAATCTCCCCGCAGACCGATTCTCTGGCGCACTAAGTCGGTGGCTCTTAGAAAATCTCCGAGTGCGAAGCTCGAACGCAAAGCCAGGCCGTGATCGATTGCGATTTCGCGATTATTGAGGAGAAGAGCGTTTTTTGCCGTGCGGTCCTGATTGCGGATGAGGTAGTCAAAAACATTGAGTTGTGCGCTCTTTTTGTAGTCGGGCATTTTACGCGCATCTTTTGTCCCCTCTACGAAATACTGTAGCGATCCAACCTTAGTGCCTTGATGACGAAAGACCGTCATGGGTACCAGGGCAAATTTACCGAGCTGATCCACAAGGTAGGCGCCGACCTCGGAACGAAAGTCTGAAGAAGGATGTGAACTTTTAACTTTGAAAACAGCTTTGACGCCATGTGTTAAGTAAACCAGCTTCGTCTCTGTAACACCACCACCCAAGGCTATGACACCCTCCGGTTGAAACGGACTCTGTTCGAGAATGTTGCGCAGAAACTCTTTGACTTGGCTTGCGCTGGCCTCTTCCTCCGCTTCTTCTAGCAGCCAAATTGCTTCCTGATAGCGACCTTGATTTAAATAATCTTTGACTGCTGGAGTCAGTGTGGTTTGCAAAACGCTTTCCCAATCGCGAGTCTCATTAAAGGCATATTTTAAGTCGAGTTCTTTTTTAGTTAGCGAAGAGAAGGAGGCGGAGCTTACGCTGCATGCCAGTAGACACACGAGAGCCACGAATCGAATTTTCACAGATCACCTCATCCAGTTAAGACAGAAAGAGCCACTAAGTTTATAGCAAGGGTTTGATGAGTTTCAGACAAGACACAAGACGCCGCAGGTTTAGCGGTCGAGGAAGCCGGCAATTTCACCGTAGATTTTGTTCCAAACATGATCGGAGAGGAACCTCTCACTGTTGGGAAGAACTTTGGCAAGGTCGAGTTCAAAAAGGCAAGATGCAATCTTGTTTTTTTCCGAGTCGATGAAGAGTGAGGTGCCAGCTTCGCGCAGGCCGATTTTTTTGAGCGAGCTTGCGAGTTTCGGACTGGCTTCAAAGCAGACAAATTTTGCCGCAGCCTGACTGGCAATACGAACCACTTGTTGAAGTATGGGAAGAAAGCAGTCCGCGAGAGAGATCGAAGGGCTGATAAAGAGTTCCACTAATTCCACATGCCCAGCCTTTAAGGTAAGGTCCGTTAATTTATGCCCTTGTGAGACCAACAGTGACTTCTCGCGATTGCGGTCGACGAATAAAACTCCGAAGAGAGCGACAAAGTGTTCCCCCATCTGGCACGATACGGGTCGGGCCCCGAACGGAAGGATGAATTCCTTGCTATTCATCGGCCGCGCAAAGAGGCTTGGAGCAAAATGCGCTTTTTTGACAAATTCACTTGCCGGATTGCTATATTCGATATTGAACCCTTGCAGCAGGGAACCGACTCGGAATTTCTCGGCACGCAGCAGCTGAGGGCTCACCGCGTTCTGAAAAGTTACCAAGTACTGACTCACCGCTTCCAGAAAGGCTAGATTGGGTTCGCTATACACTAAGTAGCGTGCGACCATGTCATTATTGGTTTGGAAGTAGAGTGTCGAGTTGACGGCCATCACTTTGAAAATACTTTGGCCCGGAATATAAATTTGCAACTCGATAGACTGATTTGGAAACATGGTTTTGGAACGGGCCGGACAGAGCAATTCAATGCCCTCATGAGTAAAGGCGTTGACGTGACAGATGATACGTTCATTGAAAAAAAACGGATCTCGGTAAGTGACTTGTGGACGTATGAAGGGGTGGCAGCTCATCAGTTTTTTGCCGATGGCAGCGTGAAAAGTTTCGGCACTTTTAAAAATTTTTAAGACATACTGCATGCCGAGGCGGATGAATTTTGATTTGCGATAGGCGATTTCGGAGATATTGCGAATTTCAGCTTGAATTTTGAAAGGTTTGACATCCTTGCGTGTAAATAAGAGGCTAACCTTATCTTTAAGCTTGGGCATTAAATGCGCGTGCTCAGCGGGGAAAATGACAGCAGCACCCAACGCTGAAAGATCCACAATATCAGCTTTGCCCTGTAGGGAAGGCGACTCCAAATGACAGGTAAGTTTCTCACCGACATAGACCGGCCGACGAATCTCTTGCCGACTTGGCAGGTTTAAGTTTGAAATTTGCTCGATAGAATGAGGCGGCTTAGTACTCACAAAAATTCCTCAATGAAAGGAGCCTGAGTGAGTTATCGGCTGCAATTGGAAATTTTTAAGCCGCCGGCCATGGACCAGAGGNNGCGTGTTTCATGGGGATTTTTAAAAAAAATCAGCGATTTTGGAGCACTTTTTCGGTTGTGTTCACGATCGCTTGGGTCAGAGTGTCGATTTCGACGTTAAAGGACTTGCCGACAGTCTTCATGCTAAAGGTGGTCTGGCGTAAAGTTTCGGGGATCAAGTGAACGTGGAAACTGCCTCCTGCGGATAGGGGACCGTTTACCGTCAGGCTAACCCCATCCAGTGCAATGAGGCCTTTTTCAAATATATAGCGCATCCAGCTCGGAGGGCAGGTGATTTCGAAGATCAGGTTTTGGGGATCCGGTCGAAGGATTTTTTTAAGCACTGCGGTCCCATAGATATGCCCAGAGAGAAATTG
>PLEQ01000239.1 GCA_003136475.1 Deltaproteobacteria bacterium | reverse complement strand
CTGCCACATAGAGCAGATTGAGTTCTTCACGGTCTCCGCTCCGCAAGCTGTCGTAAAAATCGATGGAAATGCGCACATGCTGCCATTCCTGACCCTTGCTTTTATGTCCCGTCGTCAACACGACATCGCTTGCCTCTGAGGAAAAGGCATCGGCCTTCTTTACCGCAGCAATGATCTCTGGAATCTCGTAACCATAACGCTCGACAAAACGAAAACTCTTTTTCAACTCGAGGTCATCCAAGACTTCATAGTTGGCTTCGAGCTCTGCCCAATTTTTAAAAACTTTGACTCTGGAATCTTTAATCCGCGTTTTATCTTTGGCAAAGAGATAATAGACATCGAGCGCCAGAGCTGCAGTCTTCTCCAAGGACCCCACAATGTAGATGCGAAAATTTTTGGCAGCGAGACCAATCGCCTCTTCTAGAAGTTCGATGTTATGCCGAAAAATCACGGCATATTTTTGGCGTAGTGGCAAGGGCCCGAGAGCACTCAGCCGCAAGTGTGAGCCACGGAGGCGTTTCGCTGCCAAACGTATATCCAAGATGAGATTGGCAAGATTAGCGATTTCCTGGCCAAAGCGAAAGCTCTGGGTGAGAAAACATTCTAAAGGAGTAGGCAGTGTCTCCATGGCATTGACAGCACCCCGAAAGGTATAAATCTGCTGCCAGGTATCCCCGACGAGGATGATGCGTGATTTTTGCTTGCGTAAAATATCCATCATAACGGGATTGGCATCTTGGGCTTCATCCAGCAAGATCACATCGATACCCGTGATGCGGGGTTGCGAAAGTTGCCAAAGTTTCAAATAGGTATCATGGGTCATCGCAAATTGCACTTGCCCAGGATCGATCATGGCTTGCCAAAATTGCGGAGCATACTCATTCACCAGATCGATGATCCACTGTCGTTCCGAGAGGCTTTTTACCCCACGCCACTCTGTAAGGGGAATATGCTTGGCTGATGGCAAGAGATCATTCGAATGCTGGAACTCGCGGAGCGCCTCTCGCAAGCAGAGGATCGTCTTCATAGCACTTTGCGCTCGCAAGTCGAGGTGCAAAAAACTTGCATAATCTTTTACGGTAATACGGGCCGTTAGTTTTTTCTGCCAGCGTGGATCAAAAATCCCCATCGCCCGGTAGGCCAAGCTGTGAATGGTGCGTGCAAAGACGTTGCGAGGAAAAGAATGACTAGCTTCGATTTGGACGGCTTTGTTGAACGCAAGGTAGAGAATTTTCTGGCGTGGGAGCTGGTGCGAAATCGCTCGCAGTGTCGAGGTTTTCCCCGTGCCAGCGAGTGCGTTGATTTTGAGATTCTCCTTACACGTCACGGCAAGATGAACAGCCTCTTGCTGTTCGACAGTTAATTCATGGGCCGCAAAGCTTTTGTAATAAGGTAGATCCGTCAACGACTTCAACTTTTTTTAGAATTTTTCACCACTAACTTCGGCTCCCAAGCACTCGCGAGCGTGAAGGCTTCTTCAAGTATACGCTTTTGTTCCAGCGCATGGGCCTTTGAAGATCCTTCCGCCGTCGAACCCGAGTTTTTCCGCCCCACATAGGTCGTTTTGAGAGGGGCCTCTGAGGCTCGCGGAATGCGGCCGCGGACAAAAGTCCACGCGCCCATATTCTGCGGTTCCTCCTGAACCCATATCACTTCACGCACCCGCGTATAACGCTGTTGAAAGAGTTTTGCTAGCTCTTCGTACGGAAAAGGGTAGATCTGTTCCAAGCGCAAAATCGGTACGCGGGCTAGCTCGCTGCGCGTTTCGCGTAAGGCTAGCAACTCGAAGTACACCTTGCCAGTACAGAATAAAATTTTCTCAGCGCGTTCACCGTCTGTGGCACTAGGATCATCTAATAGTTCCTGGAAAGTCGGACTAGTGAATTCTTGTGTGGCTGAAATCATTTTGGGATGACGGAGCAAGCTCTTCGGTGTCATCACTATAAGCGGTTTACGAAATTTTCGCAAAAGTTGTCGACGCAGCAAGTGGAAGAGCTGGGCGGGGCTGCTTACATTGCAAACTTGAATGTTCAAATTCCCACAACTTTGCAGAAAGCGCTCGGGGCGAGCACTGGAATGTTCTGGCCCCATCCCTTCATGACCATGCGGAAGGAGTAAAACCATACCGCTCGTCTGCTGCCATTTGGCCTCAGAAGCCACTAAAAATTGGTCGATTAAAATTTGCGCGCCGTTGACGAAGTCACCAAACTGGGCTTCCCAAAGCACAAGCGTGTTGGGCGCTCCCACCGAATAGCCAAACTCGAAACCCAGACAGCCCAGTTCACTAAGCGGACTATTGATCACCTCGATCGGAGCCCAAGCCGGATTGCGCAAAGCTTCTAAAGCTTGACCTGTCGTAAAATCAAATAAGACGGCATGGCGACTGCTGAAGGTGCCACGCTTGCAGTCCTGACCAGAAAGCCGCACAGGATACCCTTCACTTGCCAACGAAGCAAAGGCCAGTAATTCTGCAAAAGCCCAGTCTATAGCCCCTGTCCCATCCAACATTTTTCGACGAGTCTCGATCAAGCGAACGACTTTGGGGTGTGGTTTAAAGCTCTCAGGCAATTCTGTAATGCTACGCGCGAGCTCTTTCAGTTTCTGTTCAGAAACAGACGTGGTTACCAACGNNTTCCGGTTTGCGATAACTGAAAATATCTTTGTAGGAACTTGGAACTTCGATCGGATGCAGGACAAAATCCTTGGACTTAACCCTTTGATAAGCTTCCTGGAGCCTATCTTTCACAGCTTTTTCATAAGCTTGGACGTCCTCAGCAGAGATCACACCTTCACGGACGAGCTGTTCACTATAGCTTTTGAAGACGCTGGGATGCTTCTCAATTTTTTTGTACATCAAGGGTTGGGTAAAGCTCGGTTCATCGGTCTCGTTATGCCCATAGCGCCGATAGCCCACGAGATCGATGACGATATCGCGTTTGAATTTTTTGCGAAACGTCATCGCTAGCTTGACCACCCAAGCCACAGCTTCAGGATCATCGGCATTGACGTGGAGAACCGGACAGCGAATCATCTTGGAAATATCGGAACTATAGGCGCAGGAGCGGCTATCGCTGGGATCGGTGGTAAAACCGATTTGATTGTTGGTTATAACGTGAAGGGTCCCGCCTGTTTTGTAACTCGTCAGCTGCGAAAGATTAAAGACCTCGGCAACCACCCCTTGTCCAACAATCGCCGCATCGCCATGCAAGAGAACCGGAACTATGGTATCCTCACCGCNNGAGTGAATCCTTCAGCTAGGGCATTAATCGCTTCCAAGTGACTGGGGTTTGGACAGAGATAGAGCCGCATCGGTTTTCCCGAAAACGTATCGACCTCATGCGCATAGCCGAGATGGTACTTCACGTCCCCTTCGATATCGAAAGGATTAAAATGCGTGCCTTCGAATTCGAGAAAGATCCGCTCGTAAGGTTTTTGCAGGGTATTGGCCAGCACATTCAAACGTCCGCGGTGGGCCATGCCAATCGTGATTTCCTCCACACCGAGTTGCGCAGCATGATCGATCAGAAAATCGAATAAAGGAATCAAAGCATCCAGACCCTCTGCTGAGAATCTTTTTTGCCCAAGATAACGATTTTGTAAAAAATGCTCAAAGCCCTCAGCCTCAGCGAGTTTCCACAATATACGTTTCTTCTGCTCAGCGGTCAGGGTCGGCCGGTTATTGCAGGACTCCATCGCTTCTTGCAGCCACAAGACCACTTCGAGATCGTTGATGTCGCGATAGTCTGGTCCAATGGTTCCACAATAGGTGGTGAGCAGCTTTGCTTGAATTTCAGCAAAGCTCATTTCACCGAGACCAAAATTCGTCGGGATGAATCTGCGCTGCGGATCGACGTCACCCAGACCGTGGAAGGCGGGTTGCATGTTGTCAGGCAAGTCAGGTTTCGGTGCGAGCGGATTCAGATGGGATGAAAGATACCCTAGACGCCGAAAGGCATTGATATACGCCTCAACTTTGGCATCATCGCGACGCTCACTGCTGGAAGCGCTTTCACCGTCACTGCGCTCCCGTAACGCAAATTCATAGCCTTCAAAAAATTTGCGCCAGGACTCGTCTACACTTTGGGGGTCCGTGCGGAACTGTTCATACATCCCTTCGAGAAAACTTGCGTTCGTACCGGAAGCAAACGTAAATCGACTTGTATCCATGATACCAAACTCCTAAGTCACCAATATGCTCAACCCTAGCTCTTGTCGTGTCTTCCGTAAGAGTTCTTACGGAGCCACTATGTCTGCGATCCCTCACTACGTTCGGGATGACCTTCTCTCCAATTTGTCGACGATCGCTGCGTTCGGGATGACATTCTTCTACTGCGTTCGGGATGACGTTCTATTGACGTCTTCTCTGACCCGTCACCTCGAGCGAAGCGTAGCGTAGTCGAGAGGTCGCCTCTTAGCTGCCATGATCCCTCTTTTTACCAACTCTACTCTACGCATGAATCGCCTGCTTAGACACATCCAACGCTGCTTCTTTAATTGCCTCGGCCAGGGTTGGATGGGCATGCACTGTGCGAGCGATATCTTCTGCGCTCGCGCCATATTCAAACGCGATTGCAATTTCTGCGATCATTTCTGAAGCCATGGGGCCTAAAATATGTACGCCCAAAAGACGGTCTGTCCGGGTGTCTGCAATAATCTGCACAAACCCGTCGAGACTTCCCATCGCCTTTGCTCGGCCATTCGCTCTAAAATTAAATTTGCCGGTTTTATAACTCAAACCCTTTTTCTTGGCTTCTTCCTCACTGAGTCCCACACTCGCGACCTCGGGCCAAGTGTACACAATATTGGGTACCGCTTCGTAATTCACATGACTTTTTTTACCAGCTAGGAACTCCGCAAGAGCGATGCCCTCTTCTTCGGCTTTGTGGGCCAACATGAGGCCTTTTATCGTATCGCCGATCGCAAACACCGAGGGGATGGAGGTCTGAAAGGTCTCATTCACAACAATAGTACCATTCTTCTCGCGCTTAATTCCCAACTCATCGAGTCCAAGTTTGGAGCTTGCAGCCTTACGACCGATAGCGATCAAAACACGATCCCCTTCAAAAATCGTACCTTCAGCTTTACCACTGCAGCTTACCAAGGCTTTCTGGCCCTTGACGCTTACCTGTGCCAAAGGCGATTCAAGATGAAAAATCAGCCCTTGTTTTTGCAAGATCTTAAGCAAGGCTGCGGAGATTTCGGCATCGGTATTCCCGAGAATTTTAGCACTGGCCTCGATGACGGTGACCTTGGCCCCCAAACGATTCCATACGCTACCGAGTTCAAGCCCGATGACGCCAGCTCCCACCACGATCAGATGCTCAGGCACATGATCAAAATTCAAAGCGTCGGTGGAATCGACGATAATTTGATGGTCAAATTTTGCAAACGGCAACTCGATAGGATCGCTGCCCGAAGCCATCACGATTTTCGGTGCCGAATAAATGAGGCTTTCACCTTCATGGCTTTGTACAGCTACCGTGTTGGGACCCGTGAGTTTCCCCCAGCCCTTGAGCCACTTGATTTTATTTTTCTTGAAGAGAAACTCAACCCCTTGGGTGATCGATTTGACCACGCCATCTTTACGGCCCAACATTTTGCTTAAGTCTAGGGAGACCTTGTCGACTTGAATCCCGTGGTCGGCAAATTCTTTCTGAACCTGATGATAGAGATGGGTGGATTCGAGTAGAGCTTTGCTCGGAATGCATCCGACATTGAGACAGGTTCCGCCTAAACTTGTTCGGCCTTCGACACAGGCTACTTTCATGCCTAATTGGGCAGCCCGAATAGCGCAGACANNCCGATGACGATGAGATCGAATTCTTCCGTTGCCTTAACCATAAGTCTAAACTCCCAACAGCAAGCGACTTGGATCCTCGATAATTTCTTTGACCTTCACGAGAAACTGTACAGCCTCTTTACCATCGATAAGACGATGATCATAAGACATAGCCAAATACATCATCGGTCGCGCTTCAATGCGACCATCTTCCAAAACCATAGGTCTTTGTTGAATTTTATGCATACCCAAAATCGCAGTTTGTGGAGGATTGATGATGGGTGTCGAGAGCAGGGAACCAAAAATGCCACCGTTTGAGACGGTGAAGGTTCCTCCGGTCAGCTCATCGAGCGAGATTTTATTGACACGGGCTTTTACCGCAAGTTCGTTGATGGCATGTTCGACGTCTTTGACACTCATCTGTTCGACGTTACGTAGGACGGGTACCAAAAGGCCTTTCTCAGTAGAAACGGCCACTCCGATATCGCAGTAGTGATGGTAGATGATCTCGTCATTCTCAATCGAAGCGTTGACGCGCGGAAACTCCGTGAGTGCCCAAACACTGGCTTTTAAGAAGAAACCCATAAAGCCTAGTTTGAGACCGTGCCGTTTTTCAAAAATGTCCTTGTATTTGGCGCGTAGAGCCATGACAGCGCTCATGTCGACTTCATTGAAAGTCGTTAAAATTGCGGCAGTGTGCTGGGATTCAACCAGTCGCTTGGCAATTTTTCGCCGCAGCATCGACATCGGTTCGCGGGTTTCGCCACGTGGACCGGCGGTTTTTGGCGTCGGCGCAGGCGCTGCTTTCTCGGTTTTCTGAGGCATAGGTTTTTTCTCAAACGCATCGATAAGATCGGTTTTTGTTGTGCGTCCGCCCCGCCCCGTGGTGACCAGGTTGTCGAGAACGGCCGGTTTTTCAGCCAGCATACGACGGACTGCTGGACCATTTTCCAAGGGTTTTGGAGGAGCCTCAGCTGAGGCACTCACTTGTGCTGCCGGTGCGGCTGCTGAGTCTCGGCTTGGGCTTTCGACTTTTGTGCTGGATTTAACGTCTTTGACGGGAGCACCTTGTGCGGTCTCATCANNTTTTTCCGGAATTTTCTGCTACGATTTCAACCGTCGCTTTGTCGGTTTCGAGTTCGCAAAGCACATCATCTTGCTGAATCCAATCGCCACTAGCTTTAGCCCACGAAGCAATCATTCCTTCTTGAACGGATTCGCCAACACCAGGTACCTTTACATCGATAGCCATCGTTTCTTCTTTCTTTTTTATCTATCTTTCTCTGCCCTCTATCGTCCCATTAACGTTAGGCGCTTTCAATGTGCTGCTCGGGNNGGCGTCTGACGAAACCCCAGAAATCACTCTCGTTTCCAGGGTGGCTTCTGGTAAATTCTTGCCTACGAAATTATTTTCTCCTGCAACACGTTCTGTAAAAATTCTGTAGCTGCTGCTTCCTCTTGTGACAAATTAAAATGAGCCATCGCCTGCGACTGGTGACGTGTCAAACTTTTATCATAGACACGGTCGTAACGCAGGCGCAGAAGTTGCGATACGAGCTCGCCAAAATTGCGTTGCCGCATGGCTTGAATCATTTGCTCTTGATCCGCACCCGAGAGATATTTTTTAAGAAGCGGCAAGTTATTCACAAATTCTTGCTCGGTCTTGGCATTCCAATCGTTGCAATAGATTTGTGTCAAGAGTTTTACGCGATCGTCAAAGTCACGGGATAGAAACACCATGGGTGCGGTTTTAAGGGATTCACGCAGTTTTTGCGGCAAGCGCACGGGGCCGATGAAGTTTTCAATCTCAAGCAATATTTTTGGCCACGTCTCGACTTCAAGATAGGCATCATAAAGTTGATTTTCAAAATTTTGTTGAGTCGGTGAGCTTTCTCTTTGCGCTAGACCGCCGAATGCGGAACCGCGATGACAGGCGATACCCTCGAAGTCGATGGCAGGATAACCACGATTTTGCAGATCTTTGAGAAATAAGGTTTTACCGCTACCGGTCCGGCCATTCAGCACGATTTTAGGATGCTCAGCAAATTTTTGCATACTTTCCAGAACATCTCGCCGAAAATTTTTGTAGCCGCCTTTGAGAATACGGACTTTGAAACGCGCCAGCGAGAGCCAGGCGCCAACAAGGCGGGAGCGCATACCGCCTCGCCAACAGTAGATGGCGATATCATGAGCACTGGTCAGGCTTTCGATTTGACTGAGAAAGGTCGGTGCTTTTGCGGCAAAGATTGCGAGACCGCACGTGACTGCTTCGTATTTGCCAGCTTCTTTATAAAGTTTACCCACAGTATGGCGTTCGTCATTATCAAGGAGTGGCAGATTGATAGCTTCTGGAATGTGACCCTGGGCAAATTCTTTAGGACTCCGCAAGTCTATGAGCGCAAAAGCGCCAGACTTGAGGTCTTTGCGAATATCCTTCCAATGGCTGCAATATTGCAACAACGCGTCTTCCTAAGAAATCTCCGAAATCGATAGTATCTTTAGGCGGATTAGGGGGGAATTTCTAGACTTTTCTTAGGAGACGGGGCAGCGCTCAGGTATTGAGGGGTTTATTTGGACATGCTGATGTCCGGGACAACGATATCTTTGTGGTTCAGCTTCTTCTTGTGTAATTCTTCGACTCCGGATAGTGCGGGTGACATGACGACGCGCCCGTTGAATTGCGCCCCTTCGTTGACCAAGAGCGACGGGGTTTGGAGTTCGCCTTCGAAACTCGCCGTTTCTGCAAATTCGACTTTTACGGAAGCTTCCAAGCGACCGTTAAAGCGGACGTGAAGAATGGTTTCTTCGGCCTTCACGTTTGCATGGATCGTCGCGCCTTCTTCGATGATCAATAAACCTTCAGAAATAATTTCACCCTCAATTCTGCCACCAATGCGACTGGAGCCTTTGCAGTAGAGCTTGCCACTAAAGTGACAGCCCGAGGTGAGGATCGTGACTGCAGATTCCTGCAGATTTGCACCGCGACGTTTGCCAGCACTCGCTCCTACCCGTTTATCGCCACTAAAAAATGTCATAATCGCCTCTTTCTTGGGAACCGTAGGAACTAAGCTGCCGGGGTTCACCGATAAATTATGTTAAACTCAAATACAGCCAAACTGATCATTGGGAAGAAAAGCCTTGGCTCAGAGTTCAGACCTTTTCAAAAACAAATTATATCATAATGGGCTCAGTCCCAGCTCCTTGCATGTCTCGCTGACAACTCATGCATTCCGTTGGTTGCTGCCGGAAGCGTGGGACGACGACTCCTTACAATTTTACGTAAGAATGCGTAACTCGCTAACGGGAAATTTTTTCCGACTGCCCAGCGCTGCGGGACGCAAAAAAAAACCAGCTCCCACACTTACAGCTGCTTGGATCTTGAAAAATGCCGAGGATCAGGCGGAAGCCATTGCCGAGCTGCATTCCTATACGAATTATATTGAAACCCAATTCCTTTTTGTCTGCCCTGTAGATCCAGAACCAGCACCGGATTTTGCAAACAAGGTTTCCTTCCTGATTTCTAGCATTTTTATCAATTCTAAGGCGGATATCATTTATTTGGCCTCGCAGCAGGCAGGCATGATGACACACTTTGAAAGTCTGGAGTGGGGTATCGCAAAATCCATCCACGCCCCTTCGCTTTGGCAGGGGGCTCACCCAAGTCCGAGCGATCTTTTAGAACTGCGAGTGCTCTGTCTTTCGAAAGAAAAGTGGTGGGAAGGCCAAGCGGGGCAGAGCGATCGTAAACAACTGCAGTACTTGCTGCTACGTTTGCAAAAACAGGAAAAAGCAGCAAACGAACGCAGCTGCGAGGCACGCCGAAAAAAGCCGTTCTCTTTCCTGCGCCGCCTCTTTCGACCACGCATCGATGACTAGCTGAATTTCTCGCAAGGCTGAATAGCAAAAGGCCGAACCCCTTCTCAGGAGCTCGGCCTTTGTAGCGACTAAAAGCGAACTGGAATCTCGAGGACAGCAGCAAAGCCGCCCAAAAACACCGCTTCGACTAACGTTTAGAGAACTGGAAGCGTTTACGGGCGCCAGGTTGACCTGGGAGTTTACGCTCTTTTTTACGAGCATCCCGTGTGAGGAGACCGGCTTTTTTCAAAACCTTATGATTGGCCTCATCCATTTTTGCAAGCGCACGTGATATCGAATGGCGAATAGCACCCGCTTGTCCAGAAAGCCCACCGCCAAGAACATTGATGTGCACATCGAACTTCCCAACACTGTTGGTCAATTCGAAGGGCTGCATAATAAGCATGCGAGAGGTTGGACGAATCAGATACTGCTCGAGGGTCCGGCCATTGATTGTGATCTTGCCATCACCTTTTTTCAAATGAAGACGAGCAATTGCGGTTTTACGCTTACCGACGGTGTTTGAAATATACTTAGTTGCCATGAACCTTATTCTCCGTTTGCAATTCTCGGTTTTAGAGGAGCGGGCCTCTGCGCTTGATGAGGATGAGCTGCATCTTTGTAGATTTTCAGCTTCCTCAAAAACCGTTTACGCAGCTTATTTTTAGGAAGCATGCCCAACACTGCAAACCGAATCAGACGGTCTGGCGCCTTAGCTTTCATTTCGTCGGCAGAAGTCGTCTTGATGCCACCGACATAGCNNTAGCCGCTGTGATAGTAATAGTTTTTCTGATCCCATTTGCGGCCAGTCAGGTTGACTTTCTCCGCATTGGTTACGACGACAAAATCGCCGCAGTCCATATATGGGACAAAATAAGGCTTATTTTTGCCGCGCAACACATCGGCGATTTGCGACGCAAGTCTTCCGAGTGTCTTTCCAGCCGCGTCGACGACAATCCAGTCTCTTTTTACACTGGCTGGGCTTATACTTGTGGTCCTCATCCATGCTCTCCAAAAACGCTTGCCATGCTGGTCATTTTCCAGCATTTTTTACCTGGTTCGTTCAGTCTAAGAACGGCGAAATATATCCTGATCTATTAGGAAAATCAACCCTTCTCATCAGTCTTCCTTACAGAGGCCCTCAGGAGAGCACTCGGCTGGAGTGACTTGTCCTGTAAGGCTCGGAAGCACCTTCCACGAGTCGAAGGAAATATAGTCACCAAAATAGACCTGATGATAAATCGTCAGAATATTACGAGCGACCCGATTCCAACTAAAATGGGCGACCCGGTCGTAACCCTTTGTAATCAATTGATCCCTTAGCTTTTGATCCGTGATGACTTGGTAAATTGCTCGGTGCAGCTGTCCCACACTATTCGACTCCACGGTAACGGCAGCATCTCCGACGACCTCCGGCAAAGAGGAGTTATGAGAGGTCACGACCGGTGTCCCACTGGCCATCGCCTCCAGCGGAGGGAGGCCAAAACCTTCATAAAGACTTGGATACACGACAAGATTGGCGTCACGATAATATTCGCGAAGCACACTCTCGGCGACAAAACCTTTGAGAATCACGTCCTCCTTATATTCCTTTATGGTTAAGCTGAAGTCGGCAAAAAGCGGGCTTTCCCCACCGATAAGCACAAGCTTGGTCTTTAATTCAGGATGTTGCTTGCGGAGGAGGCCGTACGCCTCGACCAGAAGTTTAATGTTCTTTCTTGGCTCAAGCGACCCGACATAAAGAATATAATCTTTGCGGGGCCGATCGATCTTTTCACCGCGGTCCGCAGCTTTCTGCAAAAAGGAATCATCCACAGCCCAATACACCAAGGACACCTTGTCTGCCGATAGGCTGCAGTATTGCAAAAGATCGTTGCGCGAATTGTTGCTATTCGTAACGACCTTGGTTGCTCTGCACACAATATGAGGAATCACAAAACGATACCAATTGCGAAACGCAAAGCTATACCAATGAGGATTCACCACGAAACATAGGTCGTGAATATGAATGACCGATTTTCGCTTATAAAACAGCGGTGCCATATTTGCGGGTGAATGTAAGAGGTCGACCTTATATTTTTTCGCCAAGCTGGGTAAAGTAAACTGTTCCCACAGGACATTGCGCAGTGTTTCGCCGGAACGTAAGTCCGAAGTGACCACCGTCACATTGGAATAGTTCCATTCATTTTTTTCGGCTTCGATCTTACCGGTGAAGATGATGTACTCGTTTTGACGATCCACTTTGACCAGCGTTGAGACCATGTTAAACGCTGCGCGTTGCACACCCGTCTGCTTCGTCATTAAAAAACGACCGTTGATTCCAATCCGCATCGGCTACTCCATGCACCGCTCATAGATCGCAAGGGTCTTTGTCGCCATATCTAACCAGGAAAATTTCTTGGTGTACTGTATACCCTTATCTCGAAACGGATTGCCCTGCTTTAAGGTCAGGATGAATTCTTCTAGTATCGACGCCATTCTTTGAAAGTCCGAAGGGTCGACAAAAATAGCATTTTCCCCCACTACCTCCGGCAAACTGGACGAGCGCGCTACGACCACCGGCGCTGCACACGATAAGGCTTCAAGCGGAGGCAGACCAAAGCCTTCGTAACTTGAGGGATAGACGAATAAGCGACAGAGAGAATAAAGGGCAGGAAGATGTTCCTCTTCAATAAAACGAATGAAGTAGATTTGATGTTTTTTGCCGTGCTTCTCAGCCAAAGCAATCAAGGAATTATCAACGGATCCCACCAGCACCAGGGGCAGCGTCAAGTTGGAATAGACGTAGGCATCGACCAGTTGGTGAACATTTTTGTGGGGCTTATTATTGGAAAGGCAGAAGATAAATTCATCAGGCAGCTCATAGAGGTCGCGCACGTACTGGAGAAAGTCGAGATCTTCGACCGCCTTGTAGGTCTCAGACACCCCGTTGTACGTTACAAAGACTTTTTCAGAAGGCACCCCTAGGTTTTTAATAATTTCGCTCTTGGAAAAACTCGACACGGTGAGCACGCAAGCGCTGCGTTTCGTAGAGTAGCGAACGACCGTATTATAGTAAAATTGATGCATCGGCGTGTAGTACTGCGGCAGCATGATGTGATTCAGATCATGAATGGTCATCACCATTTTGCAGGGGCAAAAAAATGGAGCCACAAAAGACGGTGAATGGAAGAGATCGATCTTAAGCCTGTGTAGAATGCGAGGAATCGTCCACTGCTCTCTAAAACTGATCCACTGAGCTCCAGTGGCGACGGGAATTATGGGTGCAGGCCATTTTTTTTTTAAGAGTGGACTGTTTTCAAGGACCAGCAGAAAAAAGCGATGTTCGGTCGTCATCTGTGCAAAACAATTCACCAACTCAAAAACGTACCGGGCAATACCATGCATCGAACGGGGTCGGATCATGCGACCATCTATCGCTATTCTCAATGCTCTTTTAGAATGCCCAACCAACCTCAAGTCCTAACTTTAATGATGTCGCTAGTTTTTTCTGCAGAGAGCGACGGTCACTCTCCCGAATCGGTGCAAATACTGCAGGATCCTCACCCGTGACGTCCGACGCGTGGCTTAGAAAATGTTTCAAGCCTAAGAAGGTTCCAATCGCAAACCCGATACTATCCCCGACAAATCGGTAACCGATGCGACCAGAGATCGTCGGTCCTCGCACGTTGACGTTATAGCGCGCACTCATAGCATCTGTTTTGTCGTCGTCTGAGGCTGTTTTCGTCCAATCGGCTTTCATCATACGATACCCCGCACCGAGACCCCACTGAAACCCGCTCATATTACGCGGGTCTGTGTAGCGACTATACATCAAGCCAAGTTCGCGGCCCTGAGTGCGGAGCGAGCTGCCAGGATTATCCTTCATTTCTTGATTCGTCAATTCCTCACGCTCCCCCTTGCCGCTCCACTCCGTCCATTCAAGCGCAATGGTTCCCTTTTGGAACAAATTGTATTCACCTCGAATGGCACCCTCACGCCCGATCGTTAGAACGGGCAGAGTAAAGAGGAAGGTCTTCGTATCAGCGAGCATTTTAGCAGGCAAGCTAAGTTCCGCGNNTTTTAAGATGAAGTCTCTTGAGGGACATAATTCTCTCCTTTTATTAAGGTCTCTCGCTCCACCATTATAACATCGCTGGCGGTTCTTGAGAGGCGGTGGGCTGAAGACAGCGCCCGTCTTCGCATCGAAAGGATGACGGGGCTGTGCCGAGAAGAAAATTCCCAGGACTGAACGACGGCTGGATTTTTTCAGACGCAGCAAGTTGAAAAGACTGCGAGGCCTTTTCGTTTGGCACTCCGGCAAAGCGAAATTATCCTGTTAGGAACAAACAGGGATAGTTAACAAAATTAAGAGTTTAAGAGGTTGTCGATGGAGAACCTAAGTGGGTTCGCAAAAGGTCATTGGAAAATCGCAAGTTTCCAATTGCCGAATGAATT
Organism: Deltaproteobacteria bacterium; assembly: GCA_003136475.1. Taxonomy (GTDB): domain Bacteria; phylum Bdellovibrionota_B; class Oligoflexia; order Oligoflexales; family Bog-1112; genus BOG-1112. Next base: position 6,880 of record PLEQ01000239.1, on the reverse strand, counting down.
GAAACTCCGTTACGGAATTTATTGTCAAGACGAAGCAAGTGTAGAGCGCTACGTGGTCTTTCTCAGCGGCCACGGTGAGTATATTGAAAAATATGACTATCTCCCCGAAGATTTAGGACTTCCGAAAAATGTCGGTTTTTTGACCTGGGACCACCGCGGCCAAGGCGCCTCAGATGGTGAACCCCGGCTTCATATCGAGGACTATGAGAATCTGGCGAAAGACGCGCAAATACTTCTGAATAAAATTGTCGGTAAAAAGCCCTACACGATCATTGCGCATTCGATGGGTGGGCTCATTGCCGTCTACTCGACCATGAAAGGTTATTTGAAACCGGAGACACTCGTGCTCAGCGCCCCTCTTTTCGGCATTCAACACGCTATTCCGCAGGTCTTTGGTCGTTTCGTTGGGGCCTTGGGTGTACGGCTTGGTTTGGGCCAGGTTTACTTTCAAAAACATTTGCAAGCCCGCATGACTTTCGAGAACAATATGTTTACGCACTCTCGGCAACGTTTCGACAGACGCTCCCAAAATCCCTACAAAACGGAAGGTGTGACTTTCGGTTGGATAAAATCAACCTTTGAGGCCATCCGCTATGTTTCGAGTGACGAAAGTCTAGCGCGATTTCAAACACCAACCAAAATTCTCTACGGTGATGACGAGCGCCTCGTCGCATANNTCCATAAAAGCTTGGGTAGAAAAAGCTAAAAAAAATAACAGCAAAGCGCAAATCTCTGCCGAGGAACTTGCGGAGACCCGCCATGAAATCTTTGCCGAAGCCCCTTCCGCTTACAGTCGCGTGCTGGAACTCACCCGCGCGGGTCTATTTCACAACGGAATGGCTTCGCAAACACTGCCGCAAAAGGCTAAGGCGCAAGGCTAGGCTGTTCAGCGCCACCAATTTGCAGCAGCTCGATGCCGCCCAACGCAAAAACCGCTTTGGATTCTGCTGAGCGATATTCATGGGTGTAAAAAACTTTCTTCACATTCCCTAAATTGATAAGCCGCTTCGCACAGCTGACGCAGGGCCGATGCGTGACAAAAACGTATTTGGGTATGTAGCGGGGACTATCGCAATTGATAACGGCATTGTCTTCAGAGTGGAGGCAGCCACAGTTGCCAATCTCGTCGCGATCGCAAGTGTTGGACAAGCCCGTCGCATTCCCGTTATAGCCCACGGCGAGAACCTTGCGAAAGTCCTCACTCGTTATGACTGTGCCGACCTGTAAACGCTTGCAAGTCGAACGTCGGGCCAGAGTTGCGGCAAGTTGCAGATAGATTTCCTCGAAAGATGGGCGGTTCATAAAAGTTCCTTTTGCTCACAAAGTGAGCCTTCCTTCAATCAGCAGATCGTCGTCGAGCACGGTTACGGTGGTCTGTTCGAGCGTGAGATCCTCACCCAGCCAAGCAGCGGTCATATTCACGCTATCTCTCGCCAAAAGCTTGCTTGCCATAAAGCAATGCACCTTATTCACCAAACGGGCGTTCAGAAAGGCCCCCCAAGTTTGCGGCCCACCTTCGACCAAGAGACTCGCTAAATCTTTATCACCTAATTGCTGAAGAAACGTTGCAAGAGTCCAATTGTCCGCCAGCCCTAAAATCTGAGCGCCTTGCCTTGGAAGGTCTTCGGCCAATCGCGTTCCCGTTGGGCTCAGCCAAAACACGTCCTCACAAACCCAGAGTGTCTGCTCAGCTTCCTGCTGCAAGACTTTATGCTCGCAAAGATTGCGAGACTGCAAAGCGCGTCCCTTCGGATCTAAAATAATGCGAAGAGGGGTGCGTCCCCGGATCTTAGGATGACGCACATTCAAAGTCGGATTATCGAGCGCCATAGTCTGCGCTCCGACGAGAATCGCTTCATACTGGCAACGCAGCCAATGGCCATAATTGCGGGCTCGTTCGCCAGTGATCCATACGCGACGATCGCCTTCATGAGCTGCCATGCCATTAAGAGTCAACGCTGCTTTTAGCCCAATAAAGGGAGTCCTATAAGACAAGCACCAACTAAAGTGCTCAAGCAAATGCTCAGCCATTCGAGCAAATTCGCTAGAAAATGTGCAGAGTATGCCGTGCTCTTCCAGCAGCGCTATACCCCGACCGCTGCCCAGAGGGTTGGGATCTATGGCGCCATACACCTCTTCTTTGATCGGCACCTTAATGATCGCGTCCACGCACGGCGGAGTTTTCCCGTAGTGGCTACACGGCTCTAAAGTTACATAAAGCGTACTTTGCGCCAGTCGCGCTGCTAGCCCACGTTTATTTATTTCTTCGAGTAAGTTGAGCTCGGCATGTTCTTGACCGAAGGCAAGATGGGCCGCCGCCGCAAGAAAACGGTGATCAGCATCTACCAAGACAGCGCCCACCATCGGGTTCTTATGGACCGCTCCGACACCTTTCAACGCCACGCAAGAGGCCAAGTCCATAGCTTTCTGCGGACTGATAGCCTCAAAAAGTGCAGGTTCTTCGTAAAGCCAAAGGCTTTCATCAAGTGGTGTTTTGCGGAGTTCCATAGAGTCCTTGTTATCTCTCTTTTAAAAAGTTCCTCTTATATATGAACGAATTCGAATCAAACCAAGCTCAATAAACACAGTTTCGCTCGCATCTTCCTTAAATTAGGGCTTGGGCAAGAAATAATCATCATAAAAACAGTCTGTTATATATGGGATTCCCCGGATTTCAAAGACCTTGACCCGTTCAGCGGCAGACTCTAAAATCGCCGACCGAGTCTCGAGGAGGCACCCATGCAATTTCTAATACTTGCTTATCTAAGCTACATACTGGCTCCGGCCCTACTTGCGCAAGAGCATGCCGCACGTTATTCCACCGAAGACGGTCTCGAAACCACATGGGGCCCAAATCAAGCTACGACTATTTATAACAAACGTGAAAATGACCGCATGCGTCCGTGCTATGACGATGCGGATGCTCTTTGTGTCAAGCATGCACCATGGAGTGAAAGCAACAAGGCCTTGCAGCATGTTCCCCGCGAGAGCCTGAGCGGTTGGATTTCTGAACCGCGTTTAACAAAAGATCTGAACTCTCCCAATCAGAAACCCTTTAAATTTATCGGTTTCCTTTTGAGCAAGCCCCATGACCCCACGTTTCGAGAAATCGAAGCATCGACCGACCAACATGGTAAGTTTTCTATTCTTTCCAAGCTGGGTAGTGGCGAATACCTTTTGAAAGTTAAAACGAAACTCTGCGAGTGCTCAAAAACTTTTTTCTATAAAGCGGGAACGTCGACAGCGATCACGGTCGACTGCTGTTCGCCGGCAAGCTGACGAGACTATCGGCTGTTATTTCTTTACGTAGGTTCTGAAGGTCGATGGCCACAGAGCTGGCCCAGATTTGCTCATAACGTTCCAAGTAACGATTTACGATCTGCGGACTGGATAGATAAACCTGATTTTCCTGATTCGCTAAACGAGCGTGATTAGTATAATTAAACGACCCCGTCTCAAGAATTCTGCCATCCACAATCACAAATTTATCGTGCATCACACCGCCTCTTTGCTTCCCGTAGCGAACATTCACCCCATTTTCCAGCAAACGATAGATTTGGGAATGCGCTCCTCGTGCCTGTTTTTTATCGCAGACTATTCTTAGTTCGAGCGTTTTGGCTTTCCTAATCAGAATTGCCACAAGTTCCTCGATATTGAGGTCGTAGATTGCAATATCGAGAGTTTTTTGCGCCGAGTCTAGGAAGGCTGCCAATTTTTCGGCACAGGGCTCATCGGGACTAAAGCAAGTATCCTCATGAACCGGCACCTCAACCTTGCTGACCCTTTCGCTAAGAACTTTATCAACAGGGGCCTCAAACGCAAAGCCAGCAAATGCTGGGAAAATCCATAGACCTAATGCCAAATAAAAAGATTGGTACTTCATATGAGCTTTCCGATTAAATTGTTAGGTGTGCTAGATTGAGCATATAGAAACTCATGCAAAGTATGAAGTCCTTCTTTATTCGAGAGCAGACCTTGAATAGGCGCGAGCGTCTTAGGGAATTTGAAGGCGAAATTTAATTTCTGTCCATTCCCCAATCTCTTTACCATAGCGGTCTTTGCCGGGAACGAAGTGAACTTTTCTTGCAGCGGCAAGAACTCTTTCATCCATGCCATAGCCAATTGAGCGTTTCAATTCTGCTTTGCTGACTTCACCGCTTTCATCGACGTAGACATCCACTTCAAATGTGCCCTCAATGTTATTGTCAAGGGCATCCGTGGTGTAGGCTGGCAGCTCAACGGAAGAATGCACGAGTTGCGGTTGAGTACTGAGGTCCTGTTCTTTGGGCAGTGCTTTATAATCCTCGGACTTGAGTCGTTTGCCCTCATCACCGGTCATCGTTGAGTTGCCAATGGGTACAGCCATGCCGTTCGGTGCTTTCGAAAGAGCATCAGGCGGCAAGCCTTGTACCGGCGGAACGGTCTTGAGCGGAATTTTTTTCAGAGGTCCCATATGAGCCTTGCGTGGCACTTTCGCTTTTTTAAGAACGGGCGTTTTCACAGGCGCTGGGTGATCCTCAGCTTTAGGCTCAGCTACCGGAGGAGGCGGATCGTCACGGGTCAGATGAATGGGGACGAAGTTTTCCCAGTCCGGCTCAGCATAGCGTGCTGCAAGACGTGCTGTGTACCACAGAAAACTCGCATGCAGGACGGCTGACAGCGCAGCAATGCTGAGAATTTTGCTAAACGCGCGTAAATTATCGAGCTGTGCGGTCATAGAACTCACTGAATCGTAAAGTCGAGAACTTTCATTGCAGAACCCAAGCTTTTTTCACCACGAATCGTCACAACGAGCGTGTTGCTGCCAGCACCCGGAGTTTGCCAATAGGTGTTAATCGCCCGACGATTGGTTATTTCCCCACCACCGACAAACCAACCCACTATTAAATCTTCTCCGTTATAATTCGTTGGATTGGCGACGACTTGGATCGTTGCGCCGCTCTGCAAGACCGTGCCTGTGCTTGGCATTTGAATATCAACCGTTGGCTGTTTCCAAGCGAGCAAGCTCGTCTCTGATGGCGGCACGACGAGGAAATTGCCAATAACTAGCTCCGCATTGCTCTTGCCCGTAATGCGAAAACCTACCCGAACTTGTCCACCTATCGCAGCTAGACTTTCGGTGTTGGGAACATTGGCAGTGGCACGCATGGTCACTATGGAAAATCCCTTGTGCGCCTCCACAGCCTGACTATCAGCCACCAAATCGTATTGCGCCGTGTCGAGCAACAAAGCTGTGGTGGTTGGCTGATCGATATATTTTTCAAAGCGGACCGCCTCCCCGTTCGGTACGGCCACGGTCACTGTGAGATCGACCGTTTTGGGATGCCCTGCGGTGCTTGGCGTGCTCACCAGTGGACTTATGGTCAGACCCAAACCACGAATTTTTGTAATATCCTCTTGTCTATCGTTTGGACCACCGCAAGCCAAAGTGAATACTAGCAGGCTTATAGCTGCAAAGAGGTTCATCAAAACTCTCCTCGAAGTTCTAAGAAAGGAATGTTGGAAATACCGGTCTGTGGTTGAGGCTCGGTGTAGTCATAATTATAGGCTATCCCCAGAACCTGTTGGCTTGGCCAGAAGGACTCCATCCCAAAACGTAGCGTGAGTTTCCAAGTATTATACAACCAGTCATGCCCAAAATAAAACGAAAGCGAATCCCAGGTCGGAAGCCGAGCCGAATAGTCCGAACCCGGTTGCGAACGACCTTCATAATTATCCAAACTCGCGTTGTAGACCCCATAGCTAATGGGCGAGTAGGTATCTCCCGTATGGGCATTGAAGCGCCCTCCGAGTTCCCAAGTTGTACTCAAGCGATAGTCTGCTACCAAATAAAGAATATGGGTTTCATCATATTCCGAATCGAAATAAGCTTCCTGGGGTGAGTTTCGCGTAATAGTCCGGGAAAACGTGTACGAGATCCAACCGAAGAACCGTTCCGTCAAATGGCGTCTTATGAAGACTTCTAAACCATAACTTTTGAAGCTGCCTTGATTGTTGTAATTGGTCACGGGATCACTGGCCACAATATCAAATGCATTTTTATAATAGACTTGAAACTNNTTCGAAGTCCAAATGCGGGTTACCGATTTGGGGCGACGCTACGGGTGCTGCAGGACTCTCACTGTACTGACCGACTGCGGCTTTCAAAGTATGCTTGTCGTCGAGAGCATAACGCGTACGTAGGCGGGGATCAGCCGACATGCGTTTGATCTCTCCGTTTTGAAAGACGCGTAGGCCCGGACTCACCATAAAAGCACCTAGCTTTTGATCGAAATTGACCCAAGTTCCGACCGTCAAGTAGCGCAGCGTAAAATTAGCCTGCGTCACGGGTGCATCCTCGGCATCAAATGTCGGATCCGAACGATTCACAATGACGGCATCATAACTCACCGTGCTCAAATGCCAGGCCGGGTCGATTCCCAAATTAATACTCTGCGTGGAGCTCAGGTGTTTAGTCCACTCACTCGGTGCTCGTGTCACCCAGGTGAGAGTGCCAAAGTCCATTCCAAAAAAATCGGCAGACGTGTTGTAATAGTAAATCTGTGGTGTCGTCGACAAGCGCCAGCCATGACTTAACTTCGTGGTATGCTCGAGACCTAAATTGAGGNNGTATAGAATTCCAAACTCGCTTCGCCTTGCAAGTCTGTAAACGAACTCGATGGAAACGCGGCTGTCAAACCGTCGTAAGCTCCGATCAGAGACAGTTTGTTATAACCTTCATCCGAACGCTCCCAATAGACGATTTGTGCATCACCAAAATAGGGCACGAGCGTCAGATCACCGTCTTGTTTGCCATCTTTGGCATTACGACGTTCGAGAATTTTGCGAATGATGATGTCAACGTAACTGCGTCGGACACCAACCGTGAGCGCCGATTTCT
>PLEQ01000102.1 GCA_003136475.1 Deltaproteobacteria bacterium | reverse complement strand
GGAAAAAATTTGTTATAATTGATAAAACAAGAAGAGGTAAGGTGATGCGTAAAGTCATTTGGCTTTTAACTGTTTTTTTGGCATTTGGGTGTAAAACTCGGGACGATACGAATAAAAATAAGTTAGGAACTTCCTCCGAGGTCCAATCAAGTGGTGGAAGCGCAACTAAAACTCCCACAAAGATTTTCCTAGTTACGGGCGTACAGCTTGGTTTGCTCCCCTTTTGGGATACTGTTCCGAGATCAAAATTTGCCAACCTTCAAGAAGATATGCAAGTCTTCGAGCGCAGAAATACTCCTGTTGATCAATTAAGAGAAAATCCTGATCAGCCTNNGGTCTTGTCAAACGATCACCTGAAGTTCCCCAAAAAACGCTTACTGACCAAAACATTGTACTCGAAGATACCGGTCAAACTACGAAGTTTAATGGCGAAGACTATGCCGTTCTCCGGGCTAGCGACAACACGCCTAATGCAATTTCCCCGAAGACGGCCACCTCTGATCAACCCATTGGCGAGTTTGCAGATGGCCTAGCGGCCTTGACAAGCATCCAGCCCACACCGGCCCTGAAAAGCCTTGAAAGCGTAGTTGCTAATCCAAACCTAAGCGACGACGAGTTAAAAAAGGCAGTCACGGACACCTACGCTAATCTACCCCCAAGCTTAGAGAAGGAAGGCTTGGGTGAATTGATCAATGATCGGTATCAATTGCCTGGCGATCGAAAGCCGTATGGTATCGCCACCCCAGAAAAGAAAAAAACCGAACAAACTGTCCGTAACTTTCTGCAAAATGAGCAAAAGACAGAGGTGAAAGTAAAGGGAATACGTAACAACGTGGCAGGAGGAGTATTAGTCTCTTTAGCAAAATTGGAAAAAAAGAATACGAATTATGAATTTGAAATCGATAACGCGCCATGTACAGCGGCTTACGCTGGCCTAATAGGAAAAGGTGGCAGTGGACTGGTTAGCGAGATCAAGATTTCATATCAAAGCCACATTTTTTCAATCGCTCGAAAAGAGGGTAAAAAAGGGGCAGATCGAATACTCCAAGATGAAGTCGAGATGATGGGTATTTTATCGGAAAAAAAATATTTTCCCTCTTTTTATGGTGCCTTCACGTACAAGNNTGTCGAGTGCTAAATTGCAAAATTATATACTTTTTATGGAAAAGCTAAAACCCATTAACCCTACTGTATTTAATGCCAACATGTTTGAAGATGTCGCTGAGGGTCTAAAGGAAATGCACGATGCCTCGATTTATAACAACGACATTAAACTCGAAAATATCATGCAAGCAAATGACAATACGGTTAAGTTTATTGATTTCGGCGCAGCCACACGTTCGCGAATGATGGACACAAAAGATCCCCCGACCGGTACTGTTGGCTACTTAGCACCCGAGAGACTTACGGCAGCAATTTCCGACATTGAGGTCGACGCTGGGGCCAGTGATATGTATTCAACAGGAATTGCGGTATTTGAAATGCGCTATGGAACAAAGATGGAAACTCTTTCAAATGGTTTAGGTGGAAAAGTTAGCCCGGAATTTTCAGTAAAATTGCAAAATCGTATGGCTAAAGATATGGATGGAAAAAGCCTAGATGCCCCTGATAAAACTGCAGCTGACGCTTATGACGATCTCATTTTTCGAATGATTTCAAAAGATCCAACGCTACGTCCAAGTGAAAATGAGTTAATTGAAGCACTCGCGGTTATCCGGACGCAAGGTGATGAAGCTTACAAAACTTGGACAAGCAAACAGGGCGGAAAATGGAATGAGAAGAACAGCGTTTGGAATCACGTGCCTACAGCAGGGGGATCATAGCTAGAAGCGGAGGGCAGAGGATTTTTCTACAGGAAATCGAAAAATCTTGCAGAGCATGACCCACGACGCGCTCTGTCGCCTAGCGCAATAAATCGCAATGCGTTTCTGCAGCCCATTTTTTTGCCATAAAAAAAATAAGATCACACACTGGATCTTTAATGAGAGCGTAAGCTTTGAGATTGTGAGGCAGCGCTTCTGCCAGTCGGGTCTTGACTTGCTCATAAGCACGAGCAGCTTCGGCATGCTGACGAAGATAGTCCCGAAACAAAAGAGCAAATTCAAAATTCTTGCCCGTGACCAAACGTACATGAAGGTTGGCAGTTCGATGAGCTGGGCTTGCTTTGAAGAAGCGCTTTTCCCAGCCTGCGACGCACTCCTCAAACTCGTGGCCCGGTGCATGGTCTTGCTGGATCGTCGCGATCCTGTCGTATCCTAAGTTTTCTAACGCTGCGCTAAACGTCTCTACATCTGCAAAGCAAGCGACACCAACCTGTACATCCATAATATCTTTGGCCATCATCCCAGGAATCGCCGTCGATCCCACATGATCCACTCTTAAGATTCTATGGCCGCTAATACTCAGCAGATCACGCCTAATCTTGGCAAAGTCCTCAGTCCAACTCTCTCTATAGGGCACAAGTTCGATCATGATATCCTCTCCACCTAAAGTCTCTATTTCTTATTTCATTGCTGGCTCTTTTTAAAAAGACCACAAAGAACAAAGTAATTCCGTAAGATACTAACATAATTTGCTGGTAATTCATGACGAGGGTGGTTTACATGAATATGCCTGTTCAGAAAGTCTTGCAAGTCCAGAGCATGCTCCATGCCAAGGGCTTGCATAATCTGACGAAAACGCTTAGTAAGATTTCGTACTCCTCCCGAGAAGCTTCGAGAGGCACTAAACCATAGGAAACTCTAAAATTATTTGCGTACGGCCTCAACATTGCAATGTAAAAATGCAAAGTTCTTTGCCAGGCATCTAAAATGCTTTCAAAATACTCATGCTGAGCCATTTCTCGATCTTCTTGGCTAGCTGCTAGAAGAAAAATACTCATAAATCATGTAGGCATTGAATCAATCTTCTCGCAAATCTTCCAGAGCTGAGTTGGTCAAAAGCGGACTATGCCTATTAAACGGATTGAGTACCAATAAAAATAGCTCTCGATAGCTTTCTCTTATAGACTCTATCACATTGAAAATTTCGTCGTCATGAGTAAGCGCCGATATTGGACTCGTGCTCTGTCGCGACTGAAGAAAAAGCACTTCACGTTCGGCTCTTTGATCAAGAGCCCCCTCATATCTATCAACTATGGTAGCTGTATTTATGGAACTTATCATTGTGATACTCAAATTCCTTAGCCTCTTGCATTCATATTAAATTCACTGCCGTCTGCAGCAAAAATCACGTTGGACAGGAGTCAGAAACTCAATATTATTTGACGAACGTTTGAATATAAGAATCTAATCTTCATTTTTTACCCCGTTTGTTATATGCGCCACAAATTAGAGTAATGATTGAGAATTGTAAATATGATTTGAATCTATTACGAAATTATTGCCTGCCATACTAGAAGTGGTACTCAATTCAAAAAAGCCTTAAGCTCATAAAGAAGATTCACGAGTAAAATTATCGGAAGGAGCCGACGTGTTTGCGAGTAAAAGACTGGGTGGCGTATTGAATGCGACGGTGATTATCAGCAGCCTGGGCTATTTCGTCGATATTTATGATCTTATTCTTTTTAGCATCGTGCGCATTCCAAGCTTAAGAAGTATTGGTATTCCCGAGTCCGAATTGATGGCGAAAGGCGTCGCGCTACTCGACACGCAGATGGGGGGTATGCTCATTGGAGGTTTCCTGTGGGGCATGCTGGGCGACAAAAAGGGTCGAGTCTCGGTGCTTTATGGCTCCATTCTCCTCTACTCACTCGCCAATATTGGGAACGCGTTTGTGAGCTCCTTTACTAGCTATGCCATTCTACGTTTCCTCTCCGGTATCGGCCTGGCGGGTGAGTTAGGCGCGGCCGTAACCTTAGTGACAGAGCTGCTACCGGTTTCGCATCGTGGCTATGGTGTGGCAATTGTCGCTGCCGTTGGCATCTTAGGTGCAATCTTTGCAGCCTTTGTCAGCGATATGTTCTCTTGGCAAGCAGCTTACGTAGTCGGGGGTGTGATGGGCTTGGTCCTATTGGCTTTTCGTTTGAAGATGAAGGACTCTATACTTTTCAAAAGCGTTGCGAGCAATCTGGCTATTAAAAAAGGCAACGTGCTCATGTTCTTTAGCGACCGCAAACGTTTTGTCCGTTACCTCTCGTGCATTTTCATAGGCACACCCAATTGGTTTATTATTGGCATACTCGTGGCCTTTGCCCCAGAGATCACCAAAAATCTTTTCGCTGTTGAACCTGTCCTCGTCAGCAAAGGCATAGGTTGGCTCTATGTTGGCCTCTCACTGGGTGATCTTGGCAGCGGCTTTCTAAGTCAGTGGCTCAAAAGTCGACGCAAGGTTGTCGGTCTCTTCCTAGCTCTAAGCATTCCCGTGATGGCCCTCTACCTCACCAAGACCCAGGAGACTGCGAGGTTCTATTATATTCTGTTTTTCTTCATGGGGATCTTTAACGGCTATTGGGCTGTCTCGATCACCATTGCAGCTGAACAGTTTGGCATCAACTTACGAGCCACAGCTGCTACCACCGTTCCCAACTTCATCCGAGCGATGGTGATTCCCCTCACGCTCTCCGTGGAAATTCTCCAGGGCTCCCTTGGTCTCATCGGCGCGATCATGAGTGTGGCCGTCGTTTGTTTCGGACTGGCTTTTCTAGCTTTGTATTTTCTAGAAGAAACCTATGCCAAAGATATGAACTTTATCGAAGAAGCCTCTTCGTAAACGTCAAGTTCACTCGAAAGCTAAATGTCTTAAGTTCCCTCTAGCCATATCTTCTTTTTCTTCGACTTCAGTATGTCCGCCTGAACGGCCCCTTCTGCATCGGATTGCTTATGTTCTAGACTTCTATAGGCTTCATCGAGTTTACTATGCAAGTCTACCTCATCAGCAAATACCAAGTGTAACGCCAAATTAAAAGCCCTCTTGAGTAGCTTTTTATTCTTCTTCCGTATGTGTTTTCTATCGTCTTGAGAGATTTCAGTGATTTTGCCAAGTTGCTCTCCATGCGTCTTTGCTTCCGCAATCCATTGCTGAACTTGCTCTGCCAAATTTTCATTTGGCAGTTCTAAACTAGGCTCTGACTCAGATTGACCGACAGCTAAGCTCGAAAAAAGACTCAAAAACAAAAATACTGTGAATTTTTTCAAGAGAACCTCCAAATTTAGCACACACTTAACACACTTTTCTTCACTAGCCGGCTATTGTTTTTTGGTCAACACTAAACCCAAATTTCAGGTATTATCCAAACATCTTTGGCAGATGACATTCTGTACAGAATAGGGAAATTTTATGCGCACCATTCCTGTCCTTATTATTGGCGCTGGGCCAGTAGGGCTCAGTATGGCTCTGGCTCTGGCCCGTCAAGGCATCCATTCTCTCACTATCGAACGCAATCCCGGCTTAGGCGAACATCCGCGCGCTCGCGGCGTGATGACGCGAACGATGGAAATTTTTCGACAATGGGGCAATTACCCCGAGCTCCTTAGACACCGACTGCCAAAAGAAGCCCTCCGTTTTATTTGGGCGGAAAGCTTGCAAGGCCAAGAACGCGCTCGCATAGCGATCCAAGCCAACGCGCCGGCTTCTGTCAGCCCAACCCACGCAAGCTTGAGCTCGCAAGACTTTGTCGAGCAGAGCCTCTTCAACTCTCTGTCACACTATCCCGAAGCCAAGCTTGAATTTGCCAAAGAGTGCTTATCTGTCACGCAAGACGCGAATCAAGTCCGAGTCACGCTAGCCAACACCGATCAGTCCATTGAAACGATCTCCGCTGACTATCTCATTGCCGCTGATGGCGCCCATAGTCATGTTCGCCAAGAGTGCGCTATCACTATGAACGGTCCGGCCGACTTAGGCCGCCACTGCAGTTGTTATTGCGAATTCGATATCTCACATCTGATTCAAGATCGACTGTCCGCTGCTTACTNNGTTCCAAAATTGCTGGGAAGCGGCATTCTCTCGGTAGACGGGGCTCGTCGCTGGATCGTTGGTATGCGTCTTGCGCCAGAAAGCTCACGCGACCAGTATACCGATGCGTATTGCATCGAACGCATGCGAGCCATCGTAGGTATTCCGGATTTAGATATACGTCTGATCAATAAAAGTTTCTGGACTTTGGGAGCTCAGGTGGCGAGTTGCTTTCGCCAAAAGCGCGTCTTCCTAGTCGGTGATGCTGCCC
>PLEQ01000424.1 GCA_003136475.1 Deltaproteobacteria bacterium | reverse complement strand
ATTTACAAGAGTATAAGCGCCTATCCGCAAATGCTTTTCACCAAACTGTCGAAAATCCTTGACACGCACCTTGCGTAATCCCCTACAAAGGACTACTTACGTCTACTTGCGTGACACCCGACTGGACCTGAATTCAGAATATTCATACTCNNCTGTCGAAGTCCGAGCTCTCAAGGGTATCGATTTATTTATAGATGATGGTGAATTTACGACTATTGCGGGTCCATCAGGTTGCGGCAAGACCACGCTTTTGAATCTCATCGGCTGTATGGACATACCTAGTACCGGCACGGTGGCCGTCGATGGGGTCGAGATTTCGACTTTGAACGATCGCCAACTGACCCGTCTGCGAAGAGAAAAACTTGGTTTCATCTTTCAAAGTTTTAACCTCATTCCTGTTCTTTCGTGTGAGCAGAATATCGAGTTTCCTCTCCTTCTTAAAAATACGATGAGTGCCAAAGAGCGCTTGCTCCGTGTCCACGAACTCTTGGAACGGGTTGGCCTCAAGGACCAGGCTAAGCAACGCGCGAATGCCTTATCCGGTGGGCAGCGGCAGCGTGTTGCTATTGCACGAGCATTGATTACCCGTCCGCGTATTGTCTTTGCTGACGAGCCGACGGCGAATTTGGATTCGGAAAACGGTGAAAAAATTATTTCGCTCATGCGAGAAATTAACGAAAAAGAGAAGACCACCTTTCTGTTTTCGAGTCATGATCCCAGTGTCATTAATTACGCCCGACGGGTTATCCGTCTCAAAGATGGTCTTATCGTTAGCTAAGGTTTTGAGGATTCGCATTCATGATACATCTACTCTCTCTCCTTAAAGTTATGACTCTGGTTGCCTTTCGCAACCTTTGGCTGAATAAAGTTAAGACGCTTTTTATGGGTGGCATTCTTGCCTTTGGAGCCTTTCTCATCGTCTTTGGCTTGTCTTTGCTGCGGAATGTGGAAGAGACCATGAAGAGTGGCATCATCCATAGCGTTGCGGGTCACTTGCAGGTCTATGCGAAAGATGCCCGAGACTCACTCGCATTGTTTGGTAGCAGTTTTATGAATAAGGAAGATCTGGGTGAGATCAACGACTATGCGGTTCTCCGCAGGAAGCTCATGACACATTCTAACGTGCAAGAAGTTGTGCCGATGGGTTTTGAAACCGCTATGCTGGGGCGGGGCAATGAAGCCGATGACTTATTGGATAAACTGCGCGACTCTTTGAAGACCGGGGATAAGGATGACACCCAGGAAAAAATCGAAGGCGTACGTTTTTTCCTAGGCAATTTGAAGAGAGAACTTGTTGAGCAAAAGCGTATTATCGTCGACCAGACCAAAATGCAAAGCGATCTTGCCCAGCTCGAACTTGGCAGCAGTGCCAAATTTTGGACCGATTTTGCCACGCATCAGGAAGAGAGCTTACAGTTTCTGGAGACGAAAATCGCACCGTTATCGGGTGAAAAGCCCTGGATATATCTTCGGTATTTAGGGACAAATCCGCAGCTGTTTCAAAAAACCTTCGACAAATTTAAAATTGTCGAAGGTCAGATGATTCCCCCCGGCAAACGAGGTATTTTGTTGTCGTCAAAGTTTCGTGAAGATTTTTTGAAGATGCTGTGCGCGCGTAAGTTCGATGCTATTTATCGTAAAACTGTGAAAAATGGCCTAAAGATCGCTCAAGATCCTGAGTTGAAACGCTTTGCCAAGGAATTATCTTTGCAGTATCGCTCGATAGTGATGCAGTTGAACAAAGCTAGTAGTCTGGAGCTGACGCAAAAGTTGCTGGAGTTTTTTAAAGCAGAAAAAACCGAGTTCGCTCCTGACGCCTCTTTACTGGACTNNATTTTATCGCTCGTCATGATTGGTTCTATACCAACATAGCTCCCAAATTGCATCTTTATGAGATTGCGACGAATGAGACCATTATTCTGCGTTCCTATACCAAGAGTGGTTATTTGAAGAGTGTGCCGGTTAAGATCTATGGGGTTTATTCATTCACTGGCTTAGAAGACTCGGACATAGCGGGTACCTTCAATGTGATGGATCTGGTGACCTTCCGCGAGCTTTTTGGGCGTATGACTGAGGAGTCGCTTAAGGAAATCGCCTCGATCCAGCAAGACATGACGGCGAAAGAGATCGATCGTGCCGATGCCGAGTCCGAGCTCTTTGGCGAAAAGGCTGTTATCGAAGTTGTGACTGTCCCCTCCAGGGTAGCTAAGCCCAGTGAGCCGCTAACGGCGCAACGTGGTATTCCTGAAGACTACGATCCGACTTCGCTTGAGCACGGGCTTATTATCAATGCTGCGGTTTTTTTGAAGAATGAATCGCAGTTGCAAGCCACACAACGGGAACTGACGGAGAGTCTTGCGGATATGCCGGTGCAAATCATCGACTGGCAGAAAGCTTCGGGAACTGTGGGTCAGTTTGTCGAAATTCTGCGTTATGTCTTGCTTTTTGGTGTCGGTATTATCCTGCTGGTGGCCTTGGTTATCATTAATAATTCCTTCATGGTTGCAACCTTTGAACGCAGTCAGGAAATCGGCACCATGCGAGCGTTTGGTGCGCAGCGGGCCTTCGTGGGTGGCCTCTTTGTCCTAGAAGCTATGGCGCTAAGTTTGGTCGCTTCTTGTCTGGGGGCTTTGCTCGCTTTCGGACTTCTGCTTTGGCTTAGCGGGGTTGGTATTCCAGCTACCCATGATGTGATCACCTTTCTTTTTTCGGGTCCGCGTTTGTATCCAGTTTTGTATGAACGTTATCTTTTTATCGGCCCTTTGGTCGTGACAGTTTTAGCAGGTATTTCTTCACTGTATCCGGCCTTGTTTGCGTCTCGGGTTCAACCTGCGCAAGCGATGCAAGAGAAAGAGTGAGAGGGTAAACATGATCAGTTTTCTAAGAATAGCGTTTCGCAATGTTTTACTGGCAAGGAGAAGAACTCTTTTGCTGGGGCTTTCGCTTTTTATCGTTTCGGTAATCTTTATGC
>PLEQ01000286.1 GCA_003136475.1 Deltaproteobacteria bacterium | reverse complement strand
CAATGGTATGATGAACGAGGGCAGTTCTGAGCCCATCAATGAAAATGAAAAATTGCAGTATCAGCAAGAAATTCTCCGTTGCTACAAAACCGGTGGCACGCGGGTGGTAAAAATCAGAGGGGTTCTTCACTGCTACTAGGGCCTTGCGCTGCCGGGCAAGAATGAACTCTCGTCAGGGGCATCTTGTGGTTCGCTTTGTCCTCAGACTTTTTTCCCTCCATTTCGGCAGATCTTTGGCAAGGTGCGCTCAAGGATTCTTGCGGGCTGGCTGCCGACCCAGTTCGATGAAAAGCCCGTGAAGCCAGCGTCTTGTAGAAGCTATGGGCAGATTTTGTGGTGAGTGAGGGCTTCGTTAGGGGGCTTTTCCAAAGTGCATAAGACCTTGCGAAGCTAGCTAAAAGGTCCTAAAACTTTCGCAACACCACAATAGGATCAAGCATGTCTAATCAAGCTTCGCTCAAAGACGGTTGCCCGGAATGGGCTCAAGACTTAATAGTTAAGTTGCGAGAGGTCGAAATTTTACTCGGCAATATCCCAAATTCGCTGGCGTGGCAATCGAAGCATATCGCTGAGGTCGCAAAGCGCGCGTTTGCCAAGGAAGAAGCTGTATTCGATGAGCAAAAAGTTGAATTTATCTACAAACGTATTGTACGGGGACTGATCCAGGAAAAATTCAGCCCGGCCCAAATTTGTGCCTTTATCAATGCCCGAGTGGGTTATCAAGGCGGACCTCCCTATACCAATGAGGCGGAAGTGCGTGAGGTGATGGATTTATGATGCCTGAGAGTGCCCGTTTGCTTGTCTTTGACTCAGGTGTCGGTGGACTTGCGATCTATCAAGAACTCTGTGGCTTGCTACCGGCAATGGATTCTCTCTACTGCCTCGACAATGCGTATTATCCCTATGGCACCAAGGCTGACGCCGAGATTATCGATCGCGTCGTGAAACTTCTGCCCCAGCTCGTGGAGCGCTATGCCGCGAGCATTCTTGTTGTCGCTTGCAACACCGCTTCAACCCTAGCTTTGGCACAGATCCGCAAGTCGCTTGCGATTCCTGTTGTGGGGGTTGTTCCTGCCATTAAAGTCGCAGCGCAAATGACGCAAACGAAGGTTATCGGTCTTCTGGCAACAGAAGCAACTGTGCGTCGCAGTTATACTGAGCAGCTCATCAGGGACTTTGCAGCATCTTGTGAAATTATCAAACTCGGTAGTCGTAAACTTGTCGATCTGGCAGAAGCGAAAGTTCGTGGTAATCCTTTGGACAGCTCGGAGATTTTGCAGGAATTAGCACCATTTTTTAAGAATGAAGCTATCGATACAGTCATTTTAGCTNNCCATTTTGACCATCTGCAGAGTGAATTTGCTCGGCTTGCGCCGCGTCCTATCACGTGGGTGTCCTCCGCTCATGCGGTAGCGCTCCATACGCAGCGGCTCGTCGCAGAACAAGCTTTGAAGAACTGTGTCTTGCCTCGCAGATTATTGGTTGGGACGCAAGTTATTGAGCCAGGTTTATGCGATGCGTTGCGAAGGGATTATGGTTTTCAGGCTTGGGAGACCTTTTGTGTGTAGGAGTGGCAAGGTCTGCATGAGCCTGTTGGCAGAGCGGTACCTTCAGCTTTCCAATTTTTGCAATTTGTGAGAGCTTACAGACCATTAAGACCATTAGCAGAAAGAATAGCGGAGAAGGCAATGAGTTTAGTTCCGTTTGATGATAGAGATGGGTTTATTTGGATGGATGGTCGCTTTGTCCCATGGCGAGAAGCTATGGTCCATGTGCTTACCCACAGTCTTCATTATGCCAGTAGCGTTTTTGAAGGTATTCGCGCCTATGCCGGGCGTCCTTTCAAATTGACCGAACATCTTGAGCGCTTACGGAGTTCTGGAAAATTTCTGGGCTATGACTTGCCATTTAGCGTTGAACAATTGGAGGCTGCTTCTTTGGAGCTGATGAAGAAGAACGCTATGAAAGACTGCTACCTGCGGCCATTTGCCTGGCGAGGCAGTGAGCAGATGGGCCTATCTTCGCGACAGAGTCGCATTCATGTCGCCATTGCTGTTTGGGAATGGCCAAGTTACTTTGCCCTAAAAAAAGGCACGGGACTGAGGTTGATTACTGCTACTTGGCGACGTCCTGATCCAAGGACAGCGCCTGTGAAGAGTAAGGCAGCCTGCCATTATGCGATTGGGACCTTGGCCAAACATGCGGCTGAGGATGCCGGATTTCATGACAGTCTGATGTTGAGTAGTGATGGCAACATTGCGGAAGCGACGGGTGCCAATATCTTTTTGGTGATGGATGGCAAACTGCACACACCCACGCCTGACTGTTTCTTGGACGGCATCACGCGCCGAACCGTGATCCAATTAGCCAAGAAACGTAAGATCCCTGTGATCGAACGCATCATCCGTCCTGAAGANNGACAAATACCTCTTCACTCCGGGGCAAGTGACGGAGTCTCTGCAAGACGATTTCCATAAGCTCACCAAAAATTAGCCTGAGTCTACTGCAGCACGGGGGATGGTCCCAAGGGGGCGGTCGATGGGAACAAGTTTCCAATCAATGTCTTAATTTTATTGAAAAAATAAGCGCCCTGGGCTAGTTCTGGCAAGTTCAAAACTTTTACTGTTGGCGGCTGCATGGATCACGTTGGGCTCATCGCTATCGTTTTTTTCTATGCTGTGACTTTTTACGTTGGCTACCTTGCGCACAAACATCTCAAACGACGAGGTGGGCAGGGAGAGCAATTTTTACTTGCCGGTCGCAAACTGCCGTTGTGGATCGGTCTGGGTACGATGACTGCAACGTGGGTTGGCGGTGGCTACATCAACGGTACAGCAGAGGCTGTCTATGCGCAGGGCTTGCTTTGGACACAGGCGCCCTGGGGCTATGGGTTAAGTTTGATTTTTGGGGGCATCTTCTTCGCTGGCATTATGCGGAAGCGACGCTACGTGTCTTTGCTGGATCCCTTCGCTGAACGCTACGGTAAGAAGATGACGGCTCTTCTCTATCTCCCCGCTCTTTCGGGTGATCTCTTCTGGAGTTCTTCGATACTAGCAGCCTTGGGTTACACGGTGTCTGGGGTCTTAAACATCAGCTATGCGGTAGCTGTGATTGCCTCTGCCGCTGTCGCTGTCACGTATACGCTTATGGGTGGTCTCTTAGCTGTAGCCTATACTGATGTGGCACAACTGATTTTTATCCTCATCGGCTTGTGTGTGGTTCTGCCCTTCGCCATTAGCGAGGGAGGAGGCCTTGAGCTCGTGTTTGCTAAGTACAATGCGATTTCTTTCGCCTCTCCCACAACGCCATTTGCTATCTGGTCATGGGGAGACAATGCGCTCTTGCTGATTCTGGGTGGTATACCGTGGGGCGTGTATTTTCAAAGAATTTTGGCTTGCCCGGATAGGCAAACCGCAAAACGTTTGTCGTTTTGGTCGGGCATTCTTTGCTTGGCGTTTGCTTTGCCACCGGGTTTGATCGGTATGGTCGGTGCTGTAACCGATTGGCATGCTTTAGGCCTCGAGCCACCGGTCGGTTCGATGGTATTGCCCTATATTTTCAAATATCTCACTCCCTACTGGATCGGAATGATCGGTGCCGCAATCGTTGCTGCCGGGGTCATGTCATCGGTCGATTCCTCAATTTTAAGCGCTTCTTATATGTTTGTTTGGAATGTGCTCGTCCCGTTTGACAAACGCTGCATTCCCCACATTACCCGTTTGACTCAGCTTACCGTGCTGATTGTAGGAACGCTTGCCACAGCTCTCGCTTTGAAAGTTCGAAGTGTCTATGCCCTTTGGTATCTTTGTTCGGACTTTGTT
>PLEQ01000238.1 GCA_003136475.1 Deltaproteobacteria bacterium | reverse complement strand
AGCAAGTTTGCAAAACTTCAGTTTATAATTAACCTAATAGGAACTTCTAAAGTTTCCATTGCGAAATACCGTGAAGATCGTGGTCTTGGTTTTGCTTTGGCAGGCGGGTGACATAATGACGATAAAAAGCTCCCAAAATATTCGAAGCGTCCTATTGACGGGACCCATCACTATCGTGTCGAATCCCAATATGGTTCTTGTCTTACAGGGTGGCTTTGTCACGCCAGCCTTGACTGGGCCAAGCAACATGAACACGAACAAAAAATGATTTTGATTTTGAAGCTAGCTTTCGGCGAATATGAATATTATGCNNATTATGATCTCAGCCTTGCGACCTCGAATTAAAGACGATGGAAACACCGGGAGGCGCGGAAATAAAGGAATCCAAGGTGCGACTTCATAAATGGTTAAGTATTGTAGGTTATTGCTCTCTACGCAAAGCTGAAGAGCTCATTCGACAAGGCAAGGTCCTCGTGGATGGGCAAGTGGCAGTCATCGGACAGGATATTGATGAATCGCAAGCCGCAATTAGCGTGAATGGTGTCCTGATCCCTCGGACAACGCCTGCGAAATTATATTTCATGCTTTATAAGCCCGTTGGTACCCTGACCTCGTTCAAGAACGACAACGGCTTTCCCTGCCTCGCCGATTTAGCCGAAATCAAGAAACTCAAAGTGAAGCTCAACCCGGTGGGACGTCTCGATTGTTATTCCGAGGGACTTTTGCTTCTGACGAATGATGGACAACTTTGCCATAGGCTGATGCATCCTCGGTATAAAGTTTCCAAAATGTATAGAGTGGAGAGCCATCAGGCTTTTCCAAACCAAGCAATGCGTGAGATTGAGATGGGTCTCACTCTCGACGACGGGCCAGTGAGTGCCCAAATTCGGCCGGTGGCGAGTGCTCAGGCCTTTCAATATGATATTGCTCTGAGCGTCGGACGCAATCGGATTGTACGCCGAATATTTGAACATTATGGCCTGCAAGTACGACGTCTGATTCGCATTGCTGTCGGTGAAATCAGTCTGGATCCCAAATTGGCCCCCGGCCAGCTGCGACCGCTCAGCCCACACGAACTTGAGTATCTTTTTCAGATCCTTTAAATACCAAGCGAGCGCATGCACTCCCGGAAAATTTTCGCGAAAAGAAGAAGAAAGTACACAGACTTGTGCCCGGTTGTCCGGTGCTTTGTCGCATTTTCATTCCTAACTCACCTATGCTAAAATAGCCCCAAGATAAATTTACAGGCGGTGTCATGAGGAATGTTCTGAAGGTCGGTGTTTGCTGTCTACTCTTGACGGTTTTTTCTTGCAAAAAGAAGGGAGAAACATCATCGCCAGCTGCCAATACTTCTAATACCAGCACGTCCGTTAGCAATAGCGGCAAACAGTTAGGCCTCGTAGACATAACGACACTGACTCCCCCCCGCGTAAAGATTGCGAGAGGACGCTTCTGTGATGCTGAAATTTTCAAAATTCAAATAGATAGTGCCGATAACAGAACAGACTACTTTGAATTTAGAATTTGTGATCCCAATAATCCAGATCAATGTCAGCCCCCAACCAATGCTAGTGCCAGCTTTATTGGTCGCAAAATCGAATTGCCGAACTTACTCGACAATATTGAGAAACCCCTCATTCAAATACGTTCCTGTCTCCGCACGTATAACACGTTAGATCCAAAAGTGAATTGTGATCCGACTTGGACATCCTTCGACTCGGTGTTTGCGATCAAAACCAAGAAAGCGATTTCCGAACTCATGTGGCAGCAGATTTTGGACAGCAATCAAATCACTGCGCAGTGCATCAGCCTAAGACAAGCCTTAGATAATTTTAACAGTAATATGTTGGGCCAGAATGTTCCACAAGCCCTTGCGGATGCCGTTGCAGATGGGCTTGCGATAGGAGTTAATATTTGTACAAGAGAGATTCTCAACGGCCTATTCGAAGCCGTCGCAGCTGAGATTCAAAAGAAGCTAGCTGTTCAAGGCGACACGAATACCCAGACCGCGGCGAGTTCAAGTACAATAGCAGCTACAGATGAGGATTCTGCAAGTTCTCAAAATGAAACGAACGCTTCATCAACTACGAATCTTATGGCAAGCACCGTTCTAGCTTTCTTCTATCAGGCAAAAACTCAGGCAGAAACTGACCGAATCAATGCCAGTGGCCTGAGTCCAGACGAAGCCCAGAGCAGTGCGAAAGTAGCGAATTTTAATCTCAATGATAAGAAGCTAATTGGCCAACCACTTCTCGACATCTTGAACCAATCTTGGGACAGCATAGGTCAGAATTCAGGCGCCCAAAGCGAGCTTTTTAATGCCTTGAATCAGATGGGCAGTCGGATCCTGCTGATTCTAGGTGACCTCAAATCGCTTCAACAGCAAGCTGATGCCTGCAAAGCGCAGTAATAGAAAAAATTTTTTGAAGAAATGGATTAATTTTTCGAAGCTATTTCTATTTGCGTGCCGTGTCCATGCTCGCGCAAAGCGGCTTTATACTTCGCGTCATAGCCAACTTTCAGGCGACCCCCCTTAGTCTCGATCTTGCGGATTTGGAAGTGTTCCGCATCAATTTCATCGGTACTTTGTACATGCGTTCCCGAGCAAGCTTCTTCGCCTAAACCTTCGATTTGGATCGTACGCCGCTGATTGGCGTCGTAGATTTCCGTAACTTTCCTGGTTTTGCTAAGGGTTTCTTTAATTTTCGCACAGAGCTCATCTTTGCTCACACTGTGACCGTCGAGCTGATACTCAACTTTCGCTTGCTTTGGAAAATGGTTGGCACCAAGAACCTGCTTATAATCGTATTCAAAACGCAAAACATCGCCCGTAAGATGTCCCGCTGTATGAAGAGCCGCATACTCCAAACGCTTCTTGCCATCGATTTGCAGGTGGACGCTGTCCCCCACCTTGAAGCTCGAGACATCAGTGAGATAATGGTTGATTTCATTAAGTTCGCGCAGATCCACTAGTTGCGTTACGACTTGGCCGTTGATAGAACCCTCATCACTTGGTTGACCGCCGCCCTGCGGGTGGAATATGCTCGCGTCCAGTCGCAAGTAGCTACCCAAAGGATCGCTGCCGATTTCTGTGATCGTGGCTCGATGCTCAAATGCGTAAGTGTTTTCCCAATAGAGTCTTCTCATAGAATTTTCCTTAAAGAAATCATTTGCAGGACTTGCTATTCCAGGGCCCACCAAAAGCTCCGATCCTATGCGTTGCCTCTTCTTTCGTGACGATTTCAACAGTTATAGGTTCTTCTGTGAAATTGTTAAAAATTATCCCCTGGGCTGCCTGACCCATGCCCAAAGCCAACATACTGAACACACAAATTTACACCTGGATCTAACTACAATAAATGATAACGAGGAGATATCTTAAAAGCTTCATGC
>PLEQ01000475.1 GCA_003136475.1 Deltaproteobacteria bacterium | reverse complement strand
TTGTTCATGAAAAAATCGGACAAAAAACCTGTTCAATATACACTGATAGGTGATGGTCGTGTAGCGAAACATCTCGCCTTCTACCTTGGCACTCTTAAGCTGCCGCTGCAAAGATGGGCACGTTCGTCTTCCGAGCTTAACCTCGATGAAGCGCTGACGAACAGCACCCATGTGCTTCTGGGCATCAGTGACTCCGCGATAGAAGAATTCATAAAGACGCACAGCCAGCGCCTGGGCGACCGCATCTGCATTCATTTTTCGGGGGCCCTCAGCACGCCGCTTGCTCATTCGGCCCATCCACTCGCAACTTTCACTCGGGACCTCTACCCCGAAGAATACTATCGCCAAATTTCTTTTATCCTAGAGCGCGGAGATTNNAGCTGCTTCCTGGCTTTCCCAATGCCCATTTCCTCATCAAACCCGAATGGAAAGGCTATTATCATAGTCTCTGTGTACTTAGCGCTAACTTCACAAGCATACTTTGGCAGAAATTTTTTTTGGAGCTGGAATCACGTTTTGCAATCCCCTATACCGCGGCTCTGCCCTATCTCGAGCAAACTTTGAGCAATCTCCGCATGAATCCTGCACAAAGCCTTAGCGGCCCCTTGGCGCGTGGTGACTTTTCCACAATTCAGAAAAATCTAGACGCTTTGCACGGCGACCCCTTTCAAAGAGTCTATGTAGCCTTTCTAGAGGCTTTTCAGCTAACAGAGGGCATTCATCAGGGAGCAAAAGACGATGACGATAAAAACGGTGTTAGACTTCCAAAAATTGAAAGAAGCGGGAACCAAGATTTCGATTGTCACNNTGATTTTTGGAGCGCCCGCATCCTCAACAACTCAGCAGTCGATTGCTTATTAGTCGGCGACAGCCTCGCGATGGTCATGCACGGCCACGCCACCACGATTCCTGCCACAACCGAAATGATGGCCTTACACACGCAGTCCGTTGCCCGTGGCGCCCCCGAGAAAATGATCCTAGCGGACATGCCTTTCTTATCGTATCGCCAGGGCACCAAAGAGGCCATGCGCTGCATCGACGCTCTGATGAAANNGCGGGCGCCCATGCGGTGAAACTGGAAGGTGTCGACGGCCATGAAAAAATCATCACTCAGATCATAAAATCGGGCGTCCCCACGATGGGACATCTGGGACTGACACCGCAATCGATTCATAAACTGGGTGGACCGCGCATACAGGGTCGAGAAAGCAAAACTGCGAACCTTATTCTCAGCCAAGCTAAAAAACTCGAAGACTTGGGTGCTTTCAGTATAGTCCTCGAGTGCGTTCCTGCCGACCTTGCCAGAAAAACTACCGACAGCTTGTCTATCCCAACTATCGGTATCGGTGCCGGAGCGCACGTCTCCGGGCAAGTCCTTGTTTTTCACGACCTGCTCGGCTTACAACCACAATTCAAATTCCGTTTCTTACGCACTTNNCCTTTAACCATGATGTCAAGAACGGTGAATTTCCGAATGAGACTGAGAGCTTCACATGATGCGCACGATCGACAGTATCACCGATTGGCAGACGCTTCGCAAAAGTCCGATTTTCGAAAACAAATCGGTCGGTTTTGTACCGACGATGGGTGCCTTACACGAAGGTCATGGCTCCCTGCTAAGGCGCTCACGTCAAGCACATGACATTTCTGTTCTCAGTATTTTTGTAAATCCCACTCAGTTTAATGATCCCAACGATCTGCTCCATTACCCACGCGACCTCAAGCGTGACCTTGATATCGCAAAGGCTTGCGGCACCGACTTTGTCTTTTTGCCAAAAGCCGAAGAAATTTACCTCGATAAATTTCGTTTCAATATTATCGAAACCGAGCTAGCCAATCGTCTCTGCGGAACGCATCGCCCCGGCCACTTCATAGGTGTCTTGAGTGTTGTCATGAAGCTTTTCAACTTGATCAGACCTCACAAATCCTACTTTGGTGAAAAAGACTACCAGCAGTATTTGCTGGTCAAGGGGATGGTGGATGCCTTCTTCATGAATCTTGAAATTGTCTGCTGTCCTACCATTCGCGCTGAAGACGGCCTTGCCTTAAGCTCTCGCAATGCTCTGCTTAGCGCTGAAGAACGCCAAAAATCTCGACTATTCCCCTATCACCTGCGCAGCGCAAACAAACTTGAACAGATTCGACAAGAGCTCGAAAACGTGGGATTCAGCGTGGACTATCTCGAAGAATTCGAGGGTCGCCGCTTAGGGGCTGTTCGAATCGGTAAGGTGAGGCTTATCGATAATGTCAAAATTTAATATCCTCTTTCAATTAAGCGGTTCCATCGCCTGCTTTAAGAGTTGTGCTTTAATATCCAGACTTGTCAAAGATGGTCATCAAGTTCAAACCCTTTGCACACCTTCAACTCTCAAGTTTTTGGGAGGGTCAACGCTCGAAGGCCTTACGGGAAGACCCGTGATCTCGGATCTATTTTTGCCAGGTCACCAGATGAGTCATATTCATCTTACCAAATGGTGTGACTGGTCTATTCTCTGCCCCGCATCCGCCGACACACTCAACAGACTCGCCAATGGTTTGGCGAACGATATGGTAGGCGCTATATTTCTAGCCTTTGATCGTCAGAAACCCTATTGGATCGCTCCTGCAATGAATCCCTCAATGTATCAGCATCCCGCTACACAGGAGTCGCTCCGTAAGCTCAAACATTGGGGAGTCCGTGTTCTGGAGCCCGAAGAAGGGCCTGTCGCGTGCGGTGATACCGGAGAAGGACGCTTGATGGATCCAGACACCATCTATCGTCGCATACTGGCTCAACCCGCACGTTCCCTGAACCTACTTATCACATCTGGTGCAACTTGCGAAAATATCGACGGTGTGCGATTTCTATCCAACGTGAGCACCGGTAGCACCGGCGCCACCATCGCTGATTACTTTGTCCAAAAAGGCCATCGCGTGACCTATCTCCATGCCACACAAGCCAAACAAGCCTCCGAACGGACACTATCCCTGAGTTTCCGAACCACGCAAGATCTCGATGATAGACTCCATAAACTATTGCAAGAACCTTATGATGCCATTATTCATGCGGCCGCTGTGAGTGATTATGCGGTTAACGAAATCGTTACAAACAGTGCTTCTCTCAAAGCCGGACAGCATTTTAAAATCGCTTCCACTGAAGATCTCACAATCACTCTAAAACCGCTGCCCAAACTGCTCGATAAAATTCGCTCTTATTCTAAGCAACCCAAACAACTTCTCGTGGTGGCTTTCAAGCTCACTTGTAATGCTGATAATGCGACAATCCATACCGCTGTGAACAAACTCCTACANNCACTAGCCGCAACATGCACAAAGCTAATATTTTTTCCAAAACAGGAATCATCGGATCCACACCGAACAAGAAGGAGCTCGCCCAATTGCTTGAAACCATTCTCGTTGGAAGAGAAGGAGACGAACCATGCTACTCGCAATAGATGTTGGAAACACTCTGCTTCATGGTGCGATTTTCTACGAGAATACACTTAAAATAAAATTTAGTAGAAGCTCGCGTCAAGGATCTAGCCCTGACGAACTTGGTCTCTTCCTCAAACAAATCCTCATTGAAAATGCTATAGAAGCTGGGCAAATCAAGGATATCTCAATTTGCTCCGTGGTTCCGGAGCTTACACAATCCTTAAATGTTTGCTGTCCGAAGTATTTCCAGGTTCGACCCTTCATACTTCATCACCAAGCCACTATAGGGATCACCATTCACTATAGGATTCCTGCGGAATTAGGCACCGATCGTATCGCTAACGCTATCGCAGCGAGTAAACTCTATCCTAACGAAAACCTCATCATTATCGATTTTGGAACAGCGACAACTTTTTGCGTTCTTTCGTCGACAAAAGTATTTCTTGGTGGCGCTATCATTCCAGGCGTTCGAACAGCACTCGAATCGCTGTTTGCGAAAACTTCTAAGTTGCCCTTGGTTGATGTTATGGTTCCAGAGCTTAGCGTCGGACAATCTTCGGTTGAAAACATTCAGTCAGGCCTTTTCTACGGTTGCGTCGGAGCTGTTCGCGAACTTACTGCACGGCTTGCTAGAGAGGCGTTCCCCAATGACCCTCGACCTTTTATTATCGCAACGGGCGGCTGCTCCCATCTGTTTGCTGAAACTGAAATTTACGATATTGAAATTCCTAACCTTACTTTAATGGGCTTAGAGCAAGCCTATCAATTGAACAAAAAAACGTAGGAACGCGCTCATGTTTTTTGACACTTTAGCTTTTTTGCTACTCATGATTGCCATATTTACCATCTGGCTCTTTCCGAAAAAAAGGTGGGTGCATATCTTATGGCTCGCGCTTTCCCTGACCACCGCAATTTTCCAGGGTNNGATGTGATGGGAATTCCATTTTTTATCTTGCTTGGCCTGCTGTTTTATTTTGGGGAAAAATCGACTAAAAGACCCCTACAAATTATCAGCTATTTAGGTTTTGTGGTCTGTCTCGTACTTTACTATTTGTATAGACCTTTACCGTTTTTCCACCCGCTCCCCATTTTCGATCAAGTCAGATTTTCAGGTGATTCAAGCCCCTATAGTTTGACCTTTCACTTTGACCTATCCTTCACTGCTGCCATTATTTTAAGCATTTTAGGGTGGGGGCATCCGACAGGGAGACCTCGCCCATTTTTTAAAACCGTCACGATTTGTCTGGCGCTCTGCGTAGGCACACTGCTCCTCACCGGAATGGGAGTCGGTTATGTTCGTTTCGATCCCAAACTGCCCAAGGAGCTTATGCCCTGGGCCTTTCATAATTTCTTTCTCACATGTGTAGCAGAGGAAACGATTTTTCGTCGCTGCTTCCAATACAAATTAGTTAGTATTTTGTCGTTTTCTAAAATCGGCAACGTTCTAGCTTTGGTGCTAGCCGCGCTCATTTTCGGACTCGCCCATTATAAAGGAGGGGCCGTTTACATGGCACTAGCGGGCATTGCAGGTCTCTTCTACGGATACGCTTATCAGCAAACCAAACGTCTTGAAGCCCCGATTCTCGTGCATTTTAGCCTCAATTTAATTCACTTCATATTTTTTAGCTACCCGGCTCTCCAACATTAACCAGCTCTGATAAGATGACAATGGAACAATGCTGGAGATCCTTCCGTGAATAGAACCCCACATAAATTGCAAGCTAGCTATCTGCGGGATCTGTTTTTTGTGCTGATTTTCGCGGCTGTTTTATTCTATTTTATCGCATTGCTAAGTTATAGCCCACTCGACCCCTCAGCGAATTCTGCAAGCTTTCCACCCTTTGCTCCAAAAAACTTTGTCGGCACCCTTGGTGCGTCACTGAGCGCCTTTGTCATCTATTATTTTGGAGTGGGGGCCTTGGTCATTCCAATCCCTATGCTCTTGCTCACCATCATAAATTTTTCCCGTCGACTGCGGTGGTACTCACCCCTGATTTTCCTACCCAGTCCACTGCTTATCTTTGGCGGCTTGGAATATTTTTTATATCATTATCTTCCTTTCATTGATTTTTCGGGATTTGATGTATCGACTGTGGGACGCTTCGGCCTGTGGCTTGATCAGACGCTTTATTCTAAGCTCGGTTCAGTGGGGTCGCCTGCTGTCGCCATACTCTTGGGGGCCTTCGGTTGGCTGATGCTCGTTCGCTATGAGAACATTTTTAAGAAGAAATTGTTGGCGTAGAATTTAAGTAATTTTTTTCAAATCCCTCCTGCTCCGCTTTGTCTCCCTTCGGNNGCTTCCCATACGATCCAAAGAAAAGCAGCTGCGTGCGTATGCAGCGCGATCACGACGCACGCTCGGACTCTCGTCACGAACTCTCAAGACTAAATGCAGGAGCTGTTCAGCAGCAGCGCTAGCGGTCTTAGCCCTATATGTTTCGCCCGCACCTGGGAAAAGCACTTCCTCCGTTGCTCCAGCACCCGAGACAAAAAGAGGAGTGCCAGCGAGTAGAAATTCTTCCGCAACGCGACAGATGTGTTCGGAACCTAGACTCGGGATAACTCCAATACCCGTCTGCTGCAAAAGTGGTGCGACTTTAGGAAGACGTTCGCCGGTTAAAATGAGATCTTTGCCAATAAGCAAGGAGTGTTTTAAAGCCATAGCTTCGAGGTCTTCGCAAGAAAGATTGGCTTGCTCGCCCACAATGTGAAGCAAAGGCCGCGTCAGAGCCTTGGGCCACTGCTCACACAGTAGAGAAAAAATATGGAGGAATGGCTCGTGACCTTTTATCGGATCTAAACGTCCCAAGATCGTTAAGTCAAAGGTTCTCGCAGACGNNACCATGGCAAAGAAGCCAAACCTAAAATAATCCTTTGGCAAGGCTTGCCAATGGCGCAGCTACGAACTTGTTCCGCAATAATTTGATTGGGAACTAGAATTTTTTCGATATGAGAATAGCTCGATAAAAAACCAGGAAATCGCAAGAACGG
>PLEQ01000049.1 GCA_003136475.1 Deltaproteobacteria bacterium | reverse complement strand
CCTCCTTACAATAACATCGTAGGTCAAATCAACTATGTCACTGGCGAGGTCAATATTACATGGCCAACGGCTCCAGCGGCTAATCAGTTGCTTCAAGTGCAGTTCTTTCAAGCCTCAACCGCCCGACCGATTGCATTGCTTTACTGGAATAACGAGATCGTAATCAGACCTATACCAATGAAAACTCATAAGATTTCTCTTGAAGCTTATATGACACCGGTTCAGATGCTCAATTCCACAAATGCTCCTTTCCTCAACAATTTCAAGCGGTACATCTCACTTGGTGTATCCATTAACATTTTGGATCGCATCGGAGATAATGACCGCAAAATGGAGCTAATCCCAATGTTCGAGGCAGCAGAGGGAAGAGTATTAGAAAGACAAGCAAACGAAGAGATAGGCCAAGCTAATACCACGATCTTTAACCAACAAGGGCCATATGCATCACAGCAATACCCCTATGGAGGATACTGGTATTGAGCGCCCAACCCGAAACGATTGATAAGTTTGCTACTGGACTTGTGCAATATCAGCCGAATCAAATATTGCAGAGCGACGCTTTTAGTCAGTCACTAAATGCATTTACCTATCTCAATACTTNNTACACGTACTTTGACCTCTGTATCTCTTGGAACTTCAGGAGCATCCCCATGGACGTTTACAATCTATTCACAACTTGCAACTCCTATCACTGGCGAGCCTAATGCAGCCATAAACATAGGCTCAGTAGTCATCACTGTAGGAACGGAAGTTTTCACCGATCAAGGCAACGGTAATCTATCAAGCTCTGTAGTTGGAGATAGTGGCACCATAAACTACTCAACGGGATCAGTCACTCTCATAACTACAAACCCACCAGCAACAGCGGCCTCAATCACTTTCTCGTACTTTCCAAGCCTCCCTGTAATGGGAATCTTCGATCAATACGCGAATAACAACCTGATTCAAAACTGCTTCATGGATACGAAATACACCTACAGCTATGCGGATGGTATTTTTATCCAAAATCCTATTGGTGCTGTGTGGAATTTGAGCGATTTTCTCTTGCCGTCGCCTCTTAACTACTACTTCGACAACGGAAACAATAAGCTCTTTTGGATCACAAACATACAAGGTACGCTTGGGATTCCGATTCAGTATTCTAACTTCATCGGATCTGCCGTCTGGTATCCTTTTTCACCTCCGGTAGACACAACCGAGATATCGCCTCCCGATCCTCCGGCCACAGTTAATAGACTTTGGCAAGCGAAGTTTCTAGTGCCTTTTAGAGGCAGGTTATATGCCTTCAACACTTACGAAGGCGAAACACTGGCCGGATCGGCTAACTACTGCAATAGAATAAGAGCCTCTGCCGCTACTACACCATTCACCTATCCCTCTGCGATTATAACTACTGTTAACACAAATGCTTGGAATGACACCATCCCAGGGCAAGGATACTTTCTCGATCTCCCGACGAATGAGGAGATTGAGGGAGTAACACAGGTGATGAATCAGATCATCATCAAGACCTCCACTAAAACATACGTTCTTACCCATACGGGCATGAGTATTGCCCCTTTCAAAGTAGATTTAGTGGATGACAACGAAGGTACAGGATCGGGATTTTCAGCAGTCAACATGGGTTCATATGTGCAAAACATAGGGACTCGCTCTATTGATAATACTTCTCCCACTTCCGTCGAAGCAATAGATCAAAAGATCATAAACTTCGTCTTTGATATTTCCAGAGATAGCCAAGGTCTTGGTCGGATCTATGGGGTAAGAGATTACATGCTTAGATGCAATTCGTATATCTTCCCTTTCCAAGCAGCAAATACCTATTCGGTCACTTATCCTAACCGTAGGCTAATTTACAACTATGAAAATAAGACCTGGGCGATTTATCAGGATTCGCTTACTGCTCTAGGTTATTTTAGGGAGTCTACATGTGTCTCATGGAAGAATGCTACATGGACATGGGAAGAAGATGATTCGCAATGGTATGTTCCTAGCGGAGTTGAGCCTTACACTTGCGGAGGTAATCAACAGGGATTTATCGGGTATTTAGATTCAGGAGTGCAGCAAGAGGTTTCTCTGCAAATCACGGGTATCACAAAAGTGGGTGGAAATCAGGCGTGTATTTTCACATCTCCCCTCAACAATATAGACGATCTGACAGTTGCGCAAATTTCAGGTATTGTAGGTGATTGGTCTTATCTTAATGGAACGATAGGACAGGTTAACGTAATCGATCAGAATACGTTTACTTTATATTCGCTTGATCCTGTAAACAATCAATTCACCGTTCCCGTTTTCATTCCAGCTTCAGATATGGGCAGCTATATAGGAGGGGGACTTATACAGCTTAGATATAACTTCTTCATAATGACGAAAGCATTCAATTTTCTTAGAGAAGGGCAATCGATTCACATCCCATATATCGACGCTATAGTCAACGTAAATCAAGGTGTAGATGTTCAGGTATCGGCTTACTCATCTTTGAATACCGCCAATCCAACAAATTTCCCCCCTGAAAACACAAACACAGATGCTATATTTGGTGGATACATCTCTTTAGGCAATCCGACTCAATATCCAATCAATCAGAGTAATAATAGAGCATTGATCAATCAGAGGTCTAATATGACTTCGTTTAGCTTCTCTCTTGATAATGCGACATTGGCATCTGACAATTTCTTCACCCCATTTGTAATGAGTTCCCTAACGATATGGAAACGCAAAGCGGGTAGACCTCTTTCACCTTTAGGCGGTGGCTAATGCCATTTAATCCAGCGATTCCCCAAGCAACTAATCTCTTATCGAATAGTCAAGGAGCACTCCTTACTAACAACGGATTTCTAAACACTTGGTCAAATGTAGACCACTATGCTTTAGACGACGCAACAGTAAATAACGGAAAGCATCAAGTTATCCAGATGCCTGTTCAAACAAGTGTCCCAGTGACTACAAATGATCCTGTAGCATTTTCTTATCAGCAGCCCACTGGAAATGCTGGAGTCTTGCAGTATCTAGGCGGTCCCAATGGGGCGGTAGCTTCTCCGATATTACCTCTTCAATCATCTGCTGCTGGAATAACAATTGCTTCTCTCGGTACATCTTCTGTTTTTGATTTCACTAATTTACCCTATTGCTATGGCTGGATGAATGCTTTCGCTCAATTCGTAAATCCTCCTAATCCTCCTCAGCTTTTTGCAGCTGCGGGATGGTTTTATTGGAATGGTAGCACAGGAACACTTTTACAAAATAGAACAGCAGTAACGTTTATTTTCCAATTTTCTGGTTCAATTTTACAATTGATAAATACCTCAGGCATATCTTTTACCTTAGTATCATGGACGATAGGATTTGATAGGATATTTACCCCTCTATGAGTAACGATGTAAACAGCACCTTCATCGATTATTTTGCCGAATTCAAAAACGTCCCGAAGGAATGGGAAGAGGCTCAGAATTTTCTAAACTGGTATTTGACTGTCACAACGTATTTTCTGAACTCAAAAGACATTGGTATTTACTCGAATCAGATTATCCCATCGGGAAANNATCCAACAAGAATTATAATGGGTTAAGAAAAACTGTCATTTTCGGAACATTGCCAAATGCTACAACAAAATCAGTTCCTCATGGTCTTGAAGTTGATGGGTCTTTTAGGATCGTCAATTTTTATATAACCGCTAACGACACTACAAATTTAAAATATTTTTGTTTACAGTACTTTTCAATAGCACCTAGTGATATCGTGCTATCTATGGATGCGACTAATGTTATCGTGACTACGGAGAGCAACTATTCGACATACAATGATTGTTTAGCCATCATTGATTTTGTTACAGGAGTTACCTAATGTCTTCATTATCAAATTTCTTGGTCGGAACACCTGGCAAATTCGATCAGAGATCAACTTTAGGACCTACTCAGCAACAGGGATTTCAGAATCTTATCAACGCTGGAAATGATCCTGGAGCAAGTGGAGGATTTGGTCAGGCGGCAGACTACTACAGATCTTTGCTAAGTGGAAGCGGAAATGATTTTCAAGCTCTAGCCGCCCCTGAGATCAGGCAATTCAGACAAGACACTCTCCCAGGATTAGCAGAACAATTTGCTGGGATGGGCGCAGGAGGCTTAAATTCCTCTGGCTATCGCAATTCCGTGATGCAAGCCAATACTGATCTTGGAGAGAGATTAGCTGCCCTTAGAGCCAATTTAAGAGGCCAAGGCGCGCAAGGATTATCAGGGATAGCAAGCCAAGGACTCGGAAACTTCTATCAGAACACCTACATGCCTCAAACTGGCGGGTTTTTACAAGCATTAGCTCCGGCNNTGGGTCACAAGCTAATCAAACAGGGGTGGCATAATGGGAATCCAGATCTTACCAGAAGGCCAAGGGGGCCTAGCTCAATCCTTCGGCCAAGCATTAGGCCAAGGAGTCGCGCAGCAGCTTCCGGAAGAGATCAAACGCTATCGCCTAAAATCTGGGCTTGAGAATCTTAAGCCAGAGAACATGACTGACGCGTATCAGGTGTTTTCTAAACTGGCTACAATCCCAGGAATGGACCCAGGACTCTTAGGTGTACTCGCACCAGCTTTACAGGCGCAAATTGGAAGACAACAAGCCGGAGCAGGTTTCAAACCACCTGAAGTGACTGGTTTTCCAGGACAGCCANNTATCTCCAATGGGTCTAAATGCTCCTGAAGTTGAGCCTATAAATCAATTGGCTACCAATCTTCTCCAATCCCAACCTTTTAATTATCCAAACATACAGGCCGCTACTGGGGAAGCTGAACGAAGAATCAGCAAGGTAGAAGATGAATTTAACAAGCAGACGAAAGCATTCCTCCAAAAGGGAAAAGAATTAGCCGAAGGGGAGATAGGAGGCGATGTCCTAGATCTCATGCGCCAAAAAGCCCTTCAAGACCTTGCTCGCACAGGAAAATCCGAATATTCAATTGCACGCAAGTATGCGAATCAAGCCAAAGAGATAGCCAAAGAATATGGGGCTATTCAGAAAGTTCATTCTGATACTGGTCTTTGGAATCATGCACAAGAAAAGACAATTGTAGGATTAAGAAATGGCGCCGAGAAGTTGAGTAAACTAGGAGTGCCACAAGATCAAATTTTGGATCGCCTGCAATCAGATCTCAATGTAAGCCGAGCAGGAGCTTCCTATATTCTTAACCCACTTAAAGACACAAAAGCCGGCAAATTCCTTCATGGTTTAAAAGAAATGAATGTTGTCGAAAGGCTTAAATCTTCCGGAGGGCTACAAAGGGGCAAAGAAGGGTTTGTCTCTCCAGAATCTAAATTAGCTAAAGAAATCGCTCCAATGATGTCCGATGCGGACCTGATAGGTTCCTTGGCATATATGGTCCAGCAAAAGGGATATGACTGGAAAAAGTTTGTGGGAGCTTTACAACAGGAAAGACCGCCAGACAAACTCACCACCACTCAAGCTAGAGACATAGCAAATCAAGGTCTAATTCCCAAATTCCCCCCACTCGATGAGATATATCTCTTAGGCTTTTCGGGAGAGTCTAAGAAAGCGAGAAAAGTGAAATGAAAGTGGATGACGGAAATGTTCAAAAATTAATAGGTGCTGCGGGAACACTTGGATCTGGCACGATCCTTAAAGCCATCGGCAAATTTGTCCCTGGTATCGGGCAATTCGTCTCAGGTGCATTCACAGCAGGGTATGCAGCCGATCAAATCCTCGACTTCGTTAAGGACAAGCTCGAATCACCAGCAGCTAGAAGAAATCGGATGCAGTTACAATCTAGGGCAGAGCAAGGGGTAGCAAGACCAGACGAACAAGCATCTTTATCCCGGATGGAACAGCAACGCGCTCCAATGGAAGCTCTAGGGGGATTAGGAAAGCTTGGCGCTCAAGCTATTGGTGGTGTAGCCAGTGCTAGAGCCGGAGCAGCCCAGCAAGCTAACGATCAGGCTTTGCAGCAAGGCCAAATACAAGCCCAGGAAGCGGCTACACAACAAAGACAGGCTCAAGGCGCTGCTCAATTGCAACAGAGACAAGCGGAACAAGCTGCGCAAATGCAGCAAAAGCAACAAGCGATGCAGGATGCCCAGCAACGACAAGCCCAACAAGATCAATTAGCCACTATCCAAAGACAGCAATCAGATATAAGGCGCAAAGAAGATCTCGAATTCAAGAAAAGGGCTGAAGAAAGAGCGATTGAAAAGCATAAAGCTGCTTTGAGCAAACCAAATATTAAACAAGCTTTAAAGAATCCGATTGTTAAGTCGCATGAGGATGTTTTGAAAGAACTTTACGAGCTAATCAATAAGGCGCCATGAGTAAAATCACTCAAGGATACACAGAACGAAGGGATGCAAGCGGTAGCGAACTCGTAAAGAGATCGGAAGATTTCTATCAGATGCACGAGCCTTTCATTTCTCCCCTGTGGTCCGAGATGCAGATCGACATCCGATTTGTTGCTGGCGATCAGCAGCTCATGAATGTTCTTTACGATCCAAAAAGCCAGGTAAACAATCCTTTCGTCATCAATCGTATGCAGCGCTATATCGGGATGGTGACGGGTTTTCAAAGAAACCATCGCAAATCTCTCATGATGATGCCCTTTCATGAAGATACTGACCAAATGTGCGATGATTACAATGGNNCCTTTAAGTGGAATGAGGAGAAATCCGGTTTTCAAGAAATTTTCTCTGAGAATTTTGAGATGAGTTCTACTTGTGGATCAGCGTTAATGCACGCTTATCCCGATTATGGTCTTGACCCTTCCTCGCCTGACATCTGTTGGTCTAATATCTCTCCTATGTGGTACAT
>PLEQ01000292.1 GCA_003136475.1 Deltaproteobacteria bacterium | reverse complement strand
ATGCCATCCAATCTCTAAGAGCGTCCAAAGCCGCTCATTGAGCCCGCAAAACTGTTCGGATGACTTTAGGAACTTGACCTAAAAGAGCGAAATTTTCTTTGCGCCCCATAAAATCCCCATCTTCGTCATAGACATTTGAGATTTGCGATGTCCCTCGGACGGAGTGCTCCGTTTGTGTGAGCACCTGATAACGCTCATTGTAGGTCCAAAGCTTTTCGCTGGTCTCGGTCTTCTTATAGAGAGGCAAGGCTTCGCTTTTGAAAAGAACCTGACCCCTAGCATTGCTCGTGGCACGGCGGACAAGCACATAACGAGCTTCCGTTTTTTCCTCCTGCTTATCTGCGAATACAACGGTCTCTTCGCAAAGGACTTGGTGGCCCTCTTCTTGACATTGTTTCGTCATGTGAGTATTGCCNNTCCACTACACATTGCTGTACTCTCGCTTGCCCATTCGAAACCTGAGACAGCAAGTTGACTCTTTTTATCAAAGATGAGTACGCGCTTGTAGTTTGAAATACCATCTGCGTGCCCGGTGATTGTGAGTTTTTCATTCGGCTCATCGTAGGCATAGTCCTCCCAAGCTTTAAGATCACCGTCATTCACACCATAAAAATTCACCCGTGCCATGCGACCCGAAGCATCGCGTATCACCTCTAGCCTTTGATCTGCAGAAGCGTCGTCATTCGAAATAAATTTAAAATTCAGGAGTCCCCGAGCATCATAGTGAAACCGCACCAAATCTACGANNTGGAAGATCCCTTGGTCACGCGACGCGATTGCGAAATTCCATACACCATCTGTTCATTCGAACGCAGGTTCTCTAAAGGATAGTCTGTCCTGGCTAAGTCATGAATCTCCGCCGAACTAGATGCCGTTTCGGTGTGGGAGAAGATCCAACCATCATGTGTGAAGCGTGCTTGCTCTTCTATCTCGCCAAGCTTAGCACTGGGCTGTCCCTGAGAAAACTCAGATCTATCAAAAGTTCGCGCGTAGGATTTGGGATAATAAGGAACGTCAACATCGATAAAGGTCCATCCCAATGCAAGCGGATTGAAGACGAGCGACGACAGCAATAAGACCGAACGCGAGAAGAACTGCAACATTTTGAGCTCCTGAACTTTTGGACAATATTGAGCTACTCTAGCGACGCGACTTTGCTCACACAAGAATAAAATTTGGTGCCAAATTGCGTGTGCTCAAGCCTTGCTATAAAATAGCCAAAGCCATCCGCTAACCCAGAACCCTATAGAGGAGGAAGAATGAGTGAATGGAAAGATGTTGCAAGCATTTTAGAATTCAAACCCGGCACTCGTGTTCTTGTAAAAACCGGCCACTTTGATGCCATCGTCTTTAACTTAGATGGCGTGTTCTACGCTATAGAAGATGCTTGCACTCATGACGGTGAAAGCTTCGCGGATGGCGATCTTGATGGCAAGGAAATCATCTGTCCGAGACATGGTGCACAATTCGACATCATCACTGGCAAAGTAACTGTCGCTCCGGCCCTCGAAGATATACAAATCTTTCCAACTCGCGTTAAAGATGGTGTCGTACAAATAAAAATCTAGCTTCTACAAATGCCTAGCAGCAAGCTAACGACTGTTTTGGATTAGCAAAATAAAAGAAAATTATAAAATATTTATTAGTTAGAAATAGAACTAATCCCATACACCCTCTACANNAAATACGGCTCCGCTTACAGAGGGTTGGACGATGAGTGCTTCGCGAAATTTTATTAAAAATATAATTGTAATTTTTGTATGGGTATGGACAGTCTATATTCTATCTGTGCATCTTAGCTCTGTGGAAACAGAGTTTCATAACCCACACAGTCGCCTAGAATCCTTTGCTCCGACGCAAGCGGCCCATGTTTATCTCGCCAGCAAAGAAAAAAATCCCAAGGNNGACGTTTAGCTGTATTTCCGTTCTTTAGATTAAATAAATTCACTAAGACCAACATAAAAAAAGCTCCTCTTGACGCTGACAAGAAAAAGCCAAAAATGACTTGTGAGGAGCATAATGTTGAAGAAGACAAAGTAAAAATATCGCAATTTAGAAAGCGCAAAAAGAAGAGGCGGATAGATTGGTATATGTCTGGACTGCGCTTGCGAGCAAGTTGCTAAACCCATGAAAACTTAGCAGACAGCAGCTTAAAAAACCGAAAAACTCTAGCGTCCGATCGTTATAGATTTACCATCCTTGTAGATTTGCACGCCCTTGAAAACACTGTCAGCAAACTGATTATAGCGATTTTGACTTTGGAAAAGTGCGTCTTCCGTGTCCTTGCGTTCTTGCATCTTGATCCTATTTCTCTCGAAAGAGAAACGCAGTGTACGTACGAGTGTTTTGCCATCCAACTGATCTTTACGAAGAAAGTCTTGCGCGCCTCTTTGCACAGCCTCAAAGCCGGTCTTCTCATCATTGATACCCGNNGAATGCCATCGGTACTGGGCAAAATCAAATCCAAGGTTTCGAGACCCCTAGCTTCCGGTAAGCCAAGATCCAAGACAATCAGATCAAAGTTCCCTTGGCCCAAGAGGTCGACAGCTTGACGAATGTTCTCAGCATGGGTCACGGAAATAGCCTTACCAAGTTCCGAGCCTAGAACCTCTTTGAAAAAGAAGACGTCGCTAGGATCATCCTCGATCAAAAGGGTCTGTAGGCAATAGCCAGACAAAGCTTGATCNNGAGCTATACGTTGCAAGTCCAAAGAGCGATCCAAGGGTACGCTCGCAATATTCAGCCAGAAAGATTCAAGAGCCTGAACCACTCTTGTAAAGTCGGAAAACTCAACCGGCTTTGTAATGTAACAATTAGCCCCTGAAGAGTAACAGCGTTCTATATCCGATTCGGCTTTTGAAGTTGTAAAGATGATTACGGGTATGGCTTTTAACTCATTATGCATCTTTATCCACTTTAGAACATTCCGCCCGTCCTTCCGAGGTAGATTCAGATCCAGAATAATAAGGTCAGGTCGCTTCAACTCAGGAAACTCGCCTTTTTTAAAGGTCTTAACAAGGTAGTCGATGGCTTTAACACCATCGTCAACTACAGTCATGTTATGGTCGATCTTTCCTCGCTTGAGGATTTCCATGGTTAAGTCGACATCACCAGGATCATCGTCGACCAGCAAAATCTCGGCGAAGCGCCCGGTTTTCGCTTTGCTTTTTTCGGATTGCTTTGTTTGCTTTTTGTTTTTTTCATTGCTGTTTTGAATTTCAATTTTCATAAAAACCTCTTACCTACTTTGTGAACCCGACCCATTTTCTTCCCCAGGTCTTGTTGAAAGAGTAAAATGAAAAGTCGAACCTTGCCCAAATTCTGACTCAACCCAAATTCGACCGCCATGATTCTCAGCAACCTTCTTGCAGATCGAAAGTCCAATTCCCGTGCCTGTGTACTGTGCCATCGAATGCAGCCGGCGAAACAGCCCAAAAATTTGCTTTTGATATTCCTTTTCGATGCCTATACCATTATCTGCGACCCAGATATGATGCTCGTTTTCTTCAGTAGATGAACCAATCTCAATACGAAGAACATCGGCACTACGAAATTTGATAGCATTGCTCAGCAGATTGGAGAACAGTTGCGCTATCTCCATGCGATTTCCGCGTATTACGGGAAGACTGGTTACGGAAATTTCAGCTTTTACTTCCGCTATAGACTGTGAAAAATCATTCACAACCTCATTAACTAATACTCCGAGATCGATTTCTTCGAAACAGATTTTTTGGCTGCCCAATCTTGAAAAAGCCAGGAGATCTTCGATGAGTATGCGCATTCTTTTGGTACCGTCGACAATGTAGCCCAGATACTTTTGGGCGTTTTCATCTAATTTTCCAAGGTAGCTCTCAGCAAAAAGTCCGGCGTAATTCGTAATCTTACGAAGGGGTTCCTGCAAGTCATGGGAGGCAATATAAGCAAATTCTTCGAGCTCGGCATTAGAACGGCGAAGCTTCTCAGTCGACTGCAAGAGATTTTCTTCTGCGGCTTTCCTAAGGCTGATATCCGAATATACAGCTATCCAGACATCATCCGAACGTAGACTGTCGCTACGCAGGTTGGAAATGTTCGTTGAGCACCAGAACAAGACGCCATTTTTCTTGATGGCAACGAGCTCGCCCGACCAGGTTCCCTT
This sequence comes from Deltaproteobacteria bacterium, assembly GCA_003136475.1. Classification (GTDB taxonomy): domain Bacteria; phylum Bdellovibrionota_B; class Oligoflexia; order Oligoflexales; family Bog-1112; genus BOG-1112. The sequence goes on along the minus strand of PLEQ01000292.1, from coordinate 3,802 downwards.
TTTCTTCAAGCTTTGTCGTATGACATCAACCAATTCCGTTGTTTTTCGATCACTGCCATGCACCAATGAAATCGGCCGCTCAAGCAGCTCGCTCTGCTCGTAGCCGAACATACTATCAAACGTGGAGTTGGTGTAGACGATTGTTTCCGTACTGGCTTGGACTAAGGCTACGCCCTCGGACATATTATGAACAATGGCAGCATTCAAGCGTAAGCGTTCTTCTGCGCGTTTGCGTTCGGAAATATCGTGAAGGAAAGCATGAAAGACACAACTATCGTCGATTTGAATGGAAGAAACCGTCATCTCTACGGGGATCTCGCGACCATCTTTGTTGGTGACGGTAATTTCAATACGCTTGTTGAATAGCGGNNCGGATCTTGACCCATATTTTGGTAGCCACTCATCCCGCGTCTAAGAACACCCCGGAATTTTTTAGGGAGAATGAGTTCAAATATGTTCTTACCCATAGCCTCCGATGGCGTCCAGCCAAAAGACAGCTCAGCTTGGCGGTTCCAACTTATAATACGGCCCTCTGTGTCGAAGGCCGCGAAGGCATCCAGCGCAGATTCCAAAATCAAGCGGCTTCTTTCTTCGCTACGGGTAAGTTCTTCCCTTTTTACAAGGTCTTCTTTGGCACGCTTGCGGTCGCTTACATCACGAATGGAACTGGATAATAGAATGCCGTCTTCACCATCCAACAAACAAAGACTGATCTCAACTGGAAACTTAGTTCCATCTTTGCGTAACGCGTAAAGTTCGAGATCAGAGCCCATGGTCTTAGGTTGCATTTTACTAAAGTCAGTAGCATCTCGTAAAAATTCGGCTTTGTGCTCCCTTGGCACTAACATTTCGACGGGGCGGCCTCTGAGTTCCCCGCGACTGTAGCCGAATAAAGCTTCCATGCGAGCATTCACTAAGACTATCCGATATTCTTGGTTAATGATAACGATGGCATCCGGTGCATTCTCAACAAGCCGTTTGAATCTTGAAACAGCTTTAATCAAGTCCGTTACATCTTCGATAGAAAGAAGAGTCAAATCCTTCATACCAGGAATGCCGGGATCCACCAGGTCGCGAGCGCTAACAATAACGTGGCGACGTTGAAGTCCCAGGAGATCAAGGTCTATATCAATATTTTGCAAGCGATCCCTGTGCGCAACTTTTCTATCCAATAACTGATGCATAATAGGCATATTAAAGATGCCTTTTTTAACCCCAAAAATAGTGGAACTTTCCGTTTCTGTTTTAGAGATGTTCAATAGACTGTAGAACGCAGGATTTGCCACTAAAATATTGGCTGAGCTATCTAACACAACGACAGCATTGCCCAGAGAATCAATGATGGATTGAGTGAAGGCGAGCGATACTTTGAAGGCGTCTATATCGACTAGAACAAGGACGATGCCGTCTACTTTGTTCTGTTGCGTCGTATAGGGTTGAATGCGCAACAAATACCAATGACCCTTAAGATCTTTCACCTCGATTTCTTTTATTTTTGAAGTGACTAAAACTTCATGAATGAGAAGATCAAGTTCTGAAACAAGAAGGTTGGGTTTAATATCGGTGATAGATCGACCGATATCGGACGGAATCAAATTGAAATGCGCGCGAGCTGTGCTTGTCATCTTTCGCACTTTGAGCTCACAGTCTAACATGACAACCGGTATCTGCACGCCTTCAAAGAAATTCAACAGATCATTATTGACGGTAGTCAATTCTATATTGCGTATTTGGAGCTCATTATTGACGGTAGTAAGCTCTTCATTGGTAGAGTATAGTTCCTCTTTGGCAGTTTCAAGCTCTTCGCTCGTGCTTTGCAGCTCCTCGTTGCTGGAGAGCAACTCAGCATTGGAGGTTTTGATCTCTTCATTAATATCTTCTTGCTCTTCGATAGTCGATTGGTAGTTTTCAGTTAAAGTTTGTAAAGATTCTCTAATAGTCTCAATCTCATCTATAAGACTTTTGATTTTCTTTTCTTTATTTGCCGAAAGCAATTTTCGCGAAAGATCTTTCTTGTCAGATTTTTCCAACAAATTCTCAGGGTGTTCGCCGTGGCCCTCGGGTTTATAAAAAATAACCAGATAGTGTTTCCCACTTAATTTAGCTGGCTTTAAGGGGATGACTTCGATCGATAATAGGCTAGTCTGGCCTTTAACATTGAGAGATAGATTTTCTTTTTTGGCCTGCCGACCTTCTTTTTTGACTTTATAGAGAAGAATCCTTAAATCGACAGAGAGAGTATCTTTAGCCATCTTTAAAATATTTAAGGTTGCCGTTCCCGGTCGCAGGATTAGAAATTGACTGGTTTCACCATAGGAATGAATAATCTCCAGATCATCGTTGACAATCACGCTGCAGGGCGCAAACATCTCCAACATAAGCTGTTCAGCAGATTGTCGCAGTTCGTGAAGAATATCCGAAGGCCTCCGCAGGTTTTTAGTTTGCGGAACTTGTAGCTTCGGTCTGTAGAAAGATCCCGCTAAGAAATCGTAATAGAGTTTTTTTGAGGAGACGGGTTTTTTTATAAAGACGCCATGCGCCTTATCCTGGACTGAAAAAAGATCGGGAGAAAGATTGACGGACTCTGAAGAACCCAGCAAGAGAAATCCGGACGGCTTAAGGGAATAATGAAAGACCGGAATGATCTTTCTCTGCAAAATCGGTTCGAAGTAGATAAGAAGGTTACGGCAACTAATCAAGTCGATCCGAGAAAAAGGCGGGTCGGAACTGACATCTTGCTTTGCGAAGGTGCATATGTCACGAAGCATGCTGCTGATTTGATAACGATCTTTATCGATTTGAAAAAAGAATCGGCGCAAGCGATCTTCTGAAATATCCCCTTTTATGTCCGCTGAATAGACCCCTAAGCGGGCTTGATCCAGAGCGGTTTCGCTGATATCGGTCGCAAAGACCTGGATTGGCGTAGTTCCTACGGCATCACCAAGCACTTCATATAAGCAGATCAGCAATGAGTAGACTTCTTGACCACTGGAACAGCCCGGAACCCAAATTCTTATAGCTGGATTCTCGGTACTACGGTTCTGCAAAATACTGGGAATAATTTCGCTCTTAAGAACCTGAAAAACTTCGGGGTCCCTAAAGAAGCTCGTCACATTGATCAGCATTTCATTATATAAGGCTTGCAGTTCAGTGGCGTCACCCTGTAGAAGAATCGCATAGTCTTTGAAGGAACTCGTATTGCGGAGCAACATGCGTCTGCGCAGGCGACGATGAATCGTAGAACTTTTATAATGAGTGAAGTCCACTTTTGAGCTGGTGCGCAATAGCGTTAGAATTTCTAGAAACGCAGATTTTTCATCCACACTAATACGGTCAAGAGATACATCTTTTGATTGGTTTGTACCGGACTCTTGGCTTATGCGTTCCAGTTCGAGGGCGATGGCTTTGGGACTCATAATAAAATCGACACACCCTGTAGCTATCGCATGCTGTGGCATCTGAATATACTTAGCCGTCTTTACGTCTTGCGCAAAAACGATGCCACCTTCCGCTTTTATAGCCTCGATGCCTTTCACTCCATCTGAGCCGGTACCAGAAAGAATGACTCCGATAGCAAGTTTGCCAAATTCTTGTGCCAGTGACTGAAAAAAAGTATCGATAGGAGTATGCAAGCCAAGGTTACGGGAATGCACTAGCAACTTGCGGCCTGAGACAAAAAGAGTGCCGTTAGGCGGAATGATATAAATCCTTTTAGGTTCGATTCGTAAATTGTTATACGCCTCTGCGACCGTCAGCTTTGTGGCGCGTGCTAGAATTTCAGTAAGAGCGCTTATATGAGTGG
>PLEQ01000190.1 GCA_003136475.1 Deltaproteobacteria bacterium | reverse complement strand
GTTACCAATAAGATAATGGGGCGGCGCCCACGCGGGGTTTGCGTGATTGAACGTCGCTGCTATGGCAATGTTTCGCAAGTTATCGAGTCCTGGTTTCATCTTCAACAATGAAGTTCCTGCAAACGGAGTGTTATGTTCAATACGCAGATAATCGGTAATCGTCGCTGGAATATCGATAGTCTGCGTGTTGGACGCAAGGACCCCGGCGTGTTCAGCATGAGGAAAGCGAATCCAGAGGGGAACCTTCCTGATTTCCCATCTCATGCCATGATCCGCATTGATAATGAGAATGGTCTGGTCCAACATTTTAGTCGCCGCTAAAGTATTATAGACTTGTTTAATATAGTGATCAAAAGCATGGAGAATATGGGACTCCCCACTGAGAGAATACCTGCGGCTATGCAGACCCATAAAGTGGTAGTGAACAAATGTAGGCGACTTAGCTTTACTTAAAACCTCGATCAGTGATGCAATTTTAATTTCATCATCTTCGACCTGTTTAGTGACATTGAAGAGCTCGTCAACAAAATCACTGACAAGTTCGTTGAGGACGAATTTCCGAAAGCGTTGATGGTAAGGTCTGTAAACGTACCTCGACAAACTCAAAGCCCTGATCAAATCACTATGTTGTTCATTCGAAATGTGTTTTTTAAGATAAGACAAAAGCCAGAGGCCTAAGGCACCATTAATGTAATCAAAGGCTAGGGGAATACCAAGAGTATAGGGACTGCCGAAGTCTGAGGAAACGAAGGAGTGAGTTTCATAGCCTGCGGCCTTGAGTACGGTGGGCAAATTCCTATCAACCAACTCATCGCCCAAACTCGCGGGCAAATTGAGAACCTTCGATCGATTGGCTGTTACGCCCGCATACAATGCTGCCGTGGCACCATGCGTACAGCAGGCATTGGGGTAAGAGGATGTTGAGATCAGGAATTCATCCGCTTTGGAGCTCATGAAGGGAAACACATCACGAGGCTGCGGGCTTAAAAAATCGATGGGGCCTTCCTCCAGCGAGAAAGGAAACGCATCACGGGCATGGGGCCCTGAAAAATCGACAAAACTTTGCTCCAGAGAGTCAAAAGTGAGGATCAGCACATTCATGCGGCGCATATGATCCGTATTGATTTTAAGGGAACTTGGCAAAATATTCGTCCGGGTATGTACCCATAGCGCTAATGCGAGAGAAATCACCGGCAGCAGCACGAGAAAGCGACTCTTGATATAAGTACCTTGCACCCGCCAAAGCTTGCGCCCCAGAAAAAGCATGATGCCCAAAAGTACCAAGTAAACCCAGATCTTCCTAATGCCGTTCATCCGGCGCACGGTATTGAGACCAAACCGTGTGGTCAGAAAAAAATCCGCTTGCACCCAAAGAAACGCTGTAAAAAAAAGCGCCGTAGTTCCGGTCGCAAAGATCCGTTCCCATTTTCCTTGCGAATCCAAAACTCGACAAAGGAGGATCAAAATGGCAAAGCCCGACAGAACAAAAAGGTTGAGCAGAAATGCCATCAAGAGAATAATCGATGGTTCAAAGCCCCAACCATTCTGAGGATGATAGGCCCCAAAAATACAGGAATAGAGAATACAACAAAAGATGAGGAAAAAAATTTTGAGACTCATGCTCCATCCTTAAAAAATCTTAAGGCTCCTCAAAAAAGCGTCTTTAAAACCATGAAAGCTTCGGCAGCCTCAAACCCGGAATTGGCTCCTCGTAAGGTGGCAAGAGCCCGTATCGCCTCGATGCTACGAGGAAAGGGGTGGGTGCTGATTTCACGATCGTAGATTTTCATGATTTCAATTTTTTGAGCTAGGTATCGAGAAATATCGGAAAAGCAATTGGGTCGAAAGGGCACGAGAGTCGGATTGAGATTGAATTCCGTCTCCGACAAAGTTTCATACGTCAGGACGGTCTTAATCGACGGATAACGAAACCATTTTAAACAGGCTGCGGCACCGCTAAAAACGTGTCGGTGATCACTGTGGGCATCTGAGCCAAACGGTAATAAAAGAACCTCGGCTTGCAGAGTTTTCAAAGCGCTGCCAAGCTCTCCAATCAGTGCCTTTTCCGGCACAGCATCCAAAGCAGCCGGTGGCAAACCAAGTTGCAGAGTCTGCTTAAACCTATATTGGGCAGCAACTTCTTCCACCGTCTCAGCTTCTCTTTTCACCTGCTCTGCGGGATAGCCGTATTCGCTTTTGGCAGAAGTTACGACGATCCAAAAAATATTCGCACCGCCCTCCCGATACTTTAAGAGCGTTCCCCCGGCACCTAAAGTTTCGTCATCAGGATGAGGGGCTATTATGACTAGGTTCATGATTTTAAAAATCCTCCCTTAGGAATGACCTTCAACAATTCGATCACGCCGGCTATCAAAAAAGCGACTGCTCTTAACCGAACTTTTGATAAGCTGTCGACACTCTAAGAGCGTAGCGATGATGGCTGCTAACAGCAAACCTAGACAAAGCCCGATCGCAGCAACTAAAAGGAAGTAGCGTCCTCCTGTAGAGGCCAGCGCCTGCGCCTGTTGCATCAAATTGGCCTCATCGAGCATAGCCGAAGGCAGTGCAAAGTCTTCGTGGTTAGGCAAAGCAACCGATGTCGCAAGAGCCTTGCTGTATAATTCTCGGCATGTCCGCAAATTGGCATTAAACAAATCATTTTTCAAAAGCAAACCAGCTTTTTTCGCTTCTACATTCGCAATTTTCTTCACGAATTGACCGATAATAGCATCGTCGACACCCTTCTTCTCACTAATTTCAGCTAGGGTCTTGACCATGATCTCAGTGTTGATTTCTTTAACACCTTGCTCTTGAGTAACGGAGATCAAAGCGTTGTCCAAGCTACCTTTCCAAAGTAGCGGACCTCGCCCCCCTACTTTGGAATTCACATTGTGAATATAGAATTCTTGAATCTCGATCGCAAGGCGATAGAAATCGATTTGTAACTGGGTTTTCTCTTCCCCGTAAGTTTCTTGAAATTTCAAAAAACCGTCTTGGGTTTGCGTCAACTTCTTTTGGATGAGCTCCAACTCTTTTTCATTATTGTTTTGAATGCGCTGCATCTCCTGCTCATTATAGACAGGCGTCATAGCTTGCAGACCTGCAACTGTTGCTCGCGCAATCGGACTCACTGTGTCCTTAGCAGAACGCAAAAATAGTTTCCAACTCGTGTTATCAAGGTTGGTCAAAAGAAAGAGAAAACCTGCTTTGGGTGGCTTCATTTCTTCCTTAATGTACTTCACTAAATCGGTATTAAGGTACGCAACAAAGCCCCTCTTCATGGAGTCTAGATCTTTGTGGTCAGGGGAACTCGAAAATCGCTCACGAAACTCCTGCAGGCTCAATTTAGCTTGGGCGCCGAGTTCGTCGTTCTGAGCGCTCAATTTCGTCAGTGTTTCGAAAAAATTGTCTGAAAAAATTTTGCAAAGATTTGGCTTACTAAACAACGAGATTACGGCACGCTTGACGGTTTCAGGGGTTTTCGTCACCGGGTGATTTTGAGACAAGGCTTCTAGCACGATATCGTGCTCATAAATACGTTTGTTAAAAAAAACAAAGCAGACCGCGACCCCTAAACCGAGGGTGGTACACGCTATAAAAACGAATCGCCAGTTCAACACAAATGCGATGATATCGAAGGCAGATAGACTCGAACTCAAAGGTTTTCTTTCATCATTAGGATCCATAAATTTCCTCTACTATCGGTGACTGCTTAGCCACTGCGTTGGTTTTTGGGGTTAGCGCAAAGCAAAAGCCCATGAGAATTTGCCCTACACCAGACATCATCGCTGAGTAGTGAAACGAAGCTAGAAAGAACAGACTAAGCGGAATAAAATTAACAGAATTCAATTTAGACGCAAAAAATACTATAAACAGGCCGAGTCCCGTAAATCCCATCGATGTAAAAAAATCAAGCCATCCAAAATCACCCCCATAACCCCCTGCTCCACCTTTAAACGAGCCAAATAAAAACTGATACATTAGATCGCTGCTCTTGTGCAGCGTTGCGACCACATCCCCGATCTGAGCTTCTTTAAAGGCCATCAGGAAAGTCATATAGGACGAGGACAGCTTAGTCAAAAATACGGGTTGCAAATCACTGCTTATAAAAAATACCGAAAAGAGAAGAATCCCTAAGGCTGGCAAAAACGATCGCAGTTTTAGCTTCGATAAAAAATACAGGGCGCTAATACAAAAGCCGGCACCTGAGATGAGCGCTACTATCGCAAGAATACCCAGGGACTCCGCAAAACGGGAGCGATAGAAATGCTGGCGCTGGATATACGCTAAACTCAGCATGACTGTAATGAGAACACTCGTAACCGAAGCATTGGAACCAATACTATAGGGCCTTTGATAAAACCCATATAACGCTGTTCTAGCGGTACTCGTTTCGAAATTCGGAAAGACCGCCAATTGCGCCGGATCCACGATGGTATTGATGAGAATCGCTTCGACAAGAACCGCTACGGCGACAAGGAGTACGGCTTTGTTAAAATTAATGAAGGTCAAAGACTCGAAAGACTTAAAAAAAAGGTAGAAAAAATAGTAGCCGAAAAAGACGCGAAAGAGCTGGAAGCAGTCGAAAAAATTCAAAGCGATGAGTTTCCAGAAAAAAAAGATCAGCAGCAGGAGTCCAAAAAGTATATCAAAATGCTGCAAGCGCAGACGGGGCAAGGCAAAGAACAAGAGGACCGCATAGATGGGAAAGATCAAAAAACCCCGGACATAAGGCAGCAAGAAAGACAGCAGAATAGTGGTAGACAATAGCCAAGACGGCTTGGGGGCAGAGAAGTCTAGCTGCGTCGCGTTAGCCGACATTGAGGGTACTCCAAGGCGCCTCCCCCCTTTGCCAGAGATCTTCCAGATATTGCCGATCGCGTGGGGTATCCATACATTGCCAAAAGCCGTTGTGACGGTAACCTAGCAGCTGTTTTTCCTCTGCAAGGCGTTCGAGTGGAGAACCTTCGAGCACCGTAGTGTCCGCATCCAGGTAGTCAAAGATTTCGGGTTCAAAGACAAAGAAGCCCCCGTTGATCCAACCCTCATCCGTTTGGTGTTTTTCACGAAAGCTCGTGACAAAATTACCTTCGGAAAAACCCATGGCTCCAAAGCGGGCGGATGGGCGAACAGCGGTGACGGTCGCAATTTTGCCATGGGAGCGATGAAATTTTAGAACTTGGTCGAGTTCAATATTCGCAAGCCCGTCACCATAAGTCAGCATAAAGGTACCCTGACCGCGCAGCAATTTTTCTAAGCGACGCAGACGGCCACCCGTCATGGTATTCAGACCCGTCTCGATAAGGTCCACCTTCCAATCCAGATCTGGCTTTGAAAGGTATTCACACTTGCCCGTAGCAAAATCAAGTTGCACGTCACTGGTCAGAGCGAGATAGTTCATAAAATGATTTTTGATAATCTCACTCTTGTAACCCAACGCCAGGGCAAAATCGCGGAAATGAAAGCGGGCATAGATCTGCATGATCCNNATGCAATAAAATAGGCTGGTGCCCCACAGTCACCATGGGCTTCGGTCGCGCATTGGTTTCTTCTCCCAGGCGAGTACCTAAACCTCCACAAAGAATCACAACTTTCATCACCCCTCCCAAGCTCTCTCGAAACAACTAAGACACGCACTTTATAATCCCGCAAGGTACATATTTCGCCTCTTGCAAGTGGCCATAAGGCAAACCGTTGTTTGCATTGTATTTATAGAATGGAGAAAGGCGAGCTTTTAAAGTTTGCGACTGGCTAATCTCAGCCAGAGTTCTATCAAACTCACAAACACTGTCTTGTTCAATTTGAAACCATTTCTTGAGCGAAGTGGCCGTAAGATTCCACCCCTTTGACGGTTCAAAATACCAATCCGTCTCTTTCGCAAGGCTAGTAGTGACAAGTAAGTAAGCCCCTTTTTTGACAACTCGGGAAAACTCTCCCACACTTGCCGGCATGTCCGCATATTGATTATGCTCAAACGCTGAGACGGACACCAGCAAGTCGACGCTTTGATCTGGCAAGGGGATATTATTAAAGGATCCTCGCAACAAAGTAATCTCACCAAAGTCTTTGTGATCTTTCCGTGTCTCAAAAAAATTTGCGAGATTAAAACGACTGCGTAGTTTGTTTTGTAGAATGTAGGAAACTTTGCCGGGCTTTCTCAAAGCACCCAGCAGCTTCTTCGCTGTCCATAACGGACGCGCTCCTGTCTTCTTGGGAGCATAGGTCATAAATTCCATATATTCGTTTTTTGGTGCTTCAAAAGCGTCCTGGTTGGTTTTGATTCGGAAAATATCTTTTGCCAATTGGGGAATCTGACGATAGGCAAAATCCAAGCTGATAACATTGAAGCCCATGCTCGCTAATATAAATTGGTTAACCCCCAGTCCCGCACCGGCATCCACAATGGTCGCGCCTTTTTTTAATTGCAAGCGTTCGATATGTTTAAAAAGCCAGAGCAAATCCAAATCATAATGCCAACCATTCGCCCAATTGAGGACGGCAAGCCAGTGGTCGATAATTTTTAAATATTGGGATTGTTCTTCGAAAAGTGAGGGACTTAAAACTTCAATCGCATCCATACAAGCACCCAAGAGAACCAAGCGTCGATTTTTCTGATAGTAGGAGGAATACTACCTTAGAAATCAAGATCAAGCCATAAATTAGCAGGCTAAATCATCGAGCTCTGGAACGCTCAGCCTCGCTCGCCACGCAAAGCTGTGTTCGCCACTTTGTTCGCAGCGCAGTGTCCTTTTGATTAGACCTCTCTGCAAGGATATTATAGTCTTAAATTTCCAACACAGTTGCTTAGTAAAAATTTGGAAGGATCGCTATCTTGCTTTTTCAAGGCGCCTATGCAGGACTCAAAGTTTTTGTCACAGGCCACACGGGTTTCAAGGGATCGTGGCTTACGCAGTGGCTATTGGAATTAGGGGCTGAGGTCACAGGCTTTTCCTTAGATATTCCGTCCCATCCTTCTCATTTTGAATACCTTGGCCTACGCGAGAAAATTCGTCACATGGAAGGGGACATTCGCCAAGGTGAACACCTTGCATCCGCGCTTGAGAAAAGCCAACCCGATATTGTTTTTCATCTTGCTGCACAAGCCATTGTGTCCGATTCCTATCGCGATCCGATTAAAAGTTTTGCAACCAATGCGATGGGTACCGCGAATATCTTGGAAGCCGCTCGTCACTGTCCTTCTCTGCGGGCACTGATTCTGATTACAAGCGACAAATGCTACGAAAATGTCGAATGGCCCTTTGGCTATCGAGAAAATGACCGACTGGGGGGCAAAGACCCTTATAGTGCTTCCAAAGCATGCGCTGAAAATATTATTCACTCCTATTGGCATTCCTTCTTTAGCGCTGCCGACTCAAAACTCAAACTGGCATCGGTGCGCGCCGGCAACGTCATTGGCGGCGGGGATTGGTCGCTAGATCGTCTGATTCCAGATCTGGTTCGCGGATTCCAGTCGGGGCAGCCTGTGCCGATTCGCCGGCCGCTGGCGATTCGTCCGTGGCAGCACGTTCTGGAGCCGCTGCATGGCTACATCACGCTGGCTGAGAAGCTGCTGGCGAAAGATGCGGCAAAGTATGCGACGGCCTATAACTTTGGGCCTTCAGAGGATGACGCACGGACGGTGAAATGGATCGTCGAGCGGATGACGAAGACCTGGGGCGATGGAGCTTCGTGGTTCATCGATGGCGAGCCGAGCGTACATGAGGCCGGCTATCTGAAGCTCGATGCGAGCAAGGCGCGGGCGGATTTGGGTTGGGCTCCGCGGTTAGCGCTCGCAAATGCGCTGGAGTGGCTAGTGGAGTGGTACAAAGCGCAGGCCGCCGGCGCGGACATGCAGACATTTTCTCTGGGGCAGATTAAGGCGTATGAAGCGCTTGTGGCAGCGGCCGAGTGAATATTCCCCTGTGCGGAATGAGAACCTAAAACGCTGGCCAAATCCGCTCCCGACATGCGAAACTAGCGGCCCATGCTTAAGCCCGTCCTCGCCGCCCTGCTGTTAGCAATCCCCGCCTTCGCGCAATCAACATCCCTCACCGCCCACGACTTCGTCTTCTCCGGTGAATCCCACGATCGGCGCATCTTCGTCGTCCGCCACGGTCAGGTCGTCTGGTCCTACGACGACCCCACCGGCAAAGGCGAAATCTCTGACTGCGTGATGCTTTCAAACGGAAACTTCCTCTTCGCTCACCAATTCGGAGTCACCCTCCTCTCGCCCGACAAGAAGGTTCTCTGGAGCTATGACCCGCCACCAAACCACGAGGTCCACACCGCCGTTCCCATCGGTACCGACCGCGTCCTCTACATCCAGAACGGCGATCCCGCCCTCGTCCGCGTCGTCAACATCGTCACTGGAGCAATCGAGAAGGAATTTCCCCTCCCCACCAAACAGCCCGTAAGTGTACACGGCCAGTTCCGCCACGCCCGCCTGACGCCTGCCGGAACCCTGCTCGTAGCCCATATGGACCTCGGCAAAGTTGTCGAATACGACGCCAGCGGCAAGGAGCTATGGTCATTCCCGGCACCAGGTGCCTGGGGAGTCGAACCTCTCGCCAACGGCAACATCCTCATCACCGACCGACAGGGCGTTCGCGAAATCACCCGTCGCGGCGACACTGCCTGGTCCTGGAAGCCCGCCGACACGCCAACCCAACACTTCGTCAACCTGCAAAACGCCACGCGTCTGCCCAACGGCAACACAGTCATCAACAGCTGGACTAATGAGTGGACGAAAGACGACAACAATCGAGCCGGCCAGATGCAAGCCATCGAGCTAACCCCCGACAAGCAAGTCGTTTGGGTGCTTCAATCCTGGGCGCCGCCCGCTGCGCTCGGCCCTGCCACGACCATCCAGTTCCTCGACCAGCCCGCCACCCCTGAAGCCACGCACTTCGGCGACATCCACTAGCCACATCCATTCGGGTGCCTCATCTCCGCGCACTTCCGAAGGTGGGAAAGTAGAAATCCAACCCGCCTCAGTAGGTCATACGCCGCGAACCTTCGCGCCTGTCTTCGCGCAGTTTGTGTTAAGCCGTCACTTAGTCTACGGCAGGCCAAACTCCCTCAAAGCCATCCGCCCCGCATGGAACCCAGCCATCCCATGCACTCCGCCCCCCGGCGGCGTACTGGCCCCGCACAAATAGAGCCCCTTCACCGGAGTCCGATACAACGACGGCGTCGGTCGAAACAAGAGCTGCTTCAACTGCATCCCGCCACCTGAAAAATCCCCACCCACAAGATTCGGATCCCACGCCTCCAACTTCGCAGGCGAGCTAACCGCCCGCGCCAAAACACACTCCCCAAACCNNGCCCGGGCCAACACGCACTCCCCAAACCCCGGCGCAAACCGCTCAATCTGCCGCTCAATATCTCCCAGCCGATCCAACGCGCTCCCGTTCGGAACATGACAGTAGGCCCAAGCCGTATCCGTTCCGGCCGGAGCCCGCGTGTCGTCGAACAGCGAAGGCTGCACCAGCAACACGAAAGGCTTGTCGGTAGCAAAGGTCCGCTCCGAAGCCACAACCTCCTCAAACGACCCGCAGACATGCACCGTAGCCGCCCGCAGACACTCCTTTGCGGTCCACGGAATCGGCTCGCTCAGCGCATAATCCACCTTGAACGCGCCCGCCCCATACTGAAATCCCTCAAGCTGCTTGCGGTACCCCACCGGCAACGCCCCACCCGCAATCCGCAATAACTGCCGCGGAGTTACGTCGGCCAGGGTGATGTCCGTCCCGGTATCCAGCCCCACAACATCAACCCCAGTCTCAATCCGCCCACCAACAGCTTTCAAATGCCCTGCCAGCGCATCCGACAGAGTCTGCGCGCCACCGCGCAGAATCGGCCACCCAACGCCGTGCGCTGCCGCCGTCAGCACTAAACCCACGGCAGCCGAAGCCGGAGCCTCCAGCGACAGCACGGAGTGCGCCGCCATCCCGGCAAACAAAGCCCGCGCCCGCGGCCCTGCGTATCGACGCGCCTCCACAGCCGCCGACAAAATCGCACCCACCCCAAATCGAGCTGTCAGCCACGGATGCAGCGGCACATGAATCACCGGCCCAAGCAGCTCCCCAGCGAGTTCCTCAAACCCCTCCGCCAGATACCCAAACGTCCGTATATAACGNNGCATCCGGCTGAATCCAAGGCAAATCCAACCCCAGCGACCGGATGAATGGACTAACCACGCCCATCGGAAACACAGATGCCCCAAGATCATGTTTGAACCCCGGAAGCGTTACCTCCGCAGTAGAGCAGGCCCCACCCACCCGTTCATTCCGCTCAAACAAAGTCGTCTCGACGCCAGCCCCGGCAACCGTAATCGCCGCCAGCGACCATCCACAAAGCCGCGCATATAACCGAAAGATCAGGCTCCCCAGGCCCTGAACGGCATTCACG
>PLEQ01000153.1 GCA_003136475.1 Deltaproteobacteria bacterium | reverse complement strand
TGGGTCAGCCTACCCGATTCTCGGACGTCACCGAACTCTTAAGAATGGTCGGGGCGACTGGACTCGAACCAGCGACCTCATGGTCCCAAACCACGCGCGCTACCAACTGCGCTACGCCCCGCTCTTAAGAAAGGAAGCTCCTTTGTAGCGTGATGTTTCTGGGACGTCAACACGCCTTCGCAATTGTACTAGGGCGAGTTTGTTGGTGTAGCTTCTTCGTTGGCTAGTACCAACGAAAGAGTTTGCGAGCGCCGAAGGCACAAATAGCCAAGTAAGCGAGGAGAACACTGATCGGACCTGTGAGATGGCTGAGTTTATCGCCGTCTAAGGCCACCGCACGCAGCGCCTCGACCAGAGCCGTTAGGGGCAGGAATTCGGAAACTTTTTGCAGCCATTCGGGCAAATTGTTGCGTTGGAACCAAACTCCAGCCGGAAACATCATAGTGAGGGTCACAAAGTTTACGAGGCCGTTGTAGAGTGCGGTGTTTTTAGTACGCGAGCTAAAAAGCGTGCTGAGGGCTGTGAACGTTGCGACCCCTAAAATTCCGACCAGTAGGTAATCCACCCAAGAGCCGACCACTTGGAAGCGAAAGAATAGAAAACCACCGATCGCGATACTTGCAAATTCCACGGCAAAGATAAAAAAGCGGCCAAAAATATGGGAGATTATGTACTCAAAGGTGTTCATGGGAGTGGCGGCATAGCGTTTGAGCAAACTTTCGCGACGGTTGGCAACAATCGTCATACCGGTTCCGAAGAGGGAACTTGTAAAAATGCTCAGGGCGAGAAGACCTGGAATGAGGAAGTCTACATAACGCTCCTCGCCAAGATGGGAGCTCATAATTTTGACGGGCATCGGGTCTTTACGGCCAAATTGAGTTTGGATCAGATCATTCAGCCAACGGCGTGTTTGGTCGGCATCGCGGTGGCTGGTATTGAGATGATAAAGGAGCACGCCCTGTGCCAGCTCTAGGGAGACCGGGACGTCTCTCTTTTTGACAGCACTCGTCGAACTGAAGAGTTGAATATGGGAGTTTGTGCTGAGAATTTTTTTAAGCTCGGTCTCGACAGGGTCTCCGCCGTGTTCCAGGAGGCCAACTTTATAGACAGTTTCTGTAGAGGCTTGGAACGTGTGCCCAAGTATCAGCATCCACACGAGAGGCATAGCAATTACGNNGTCCTGTAATTTTTAGAAACACATCCTCGAGCGTGGATTGTCGGATGAAGAAAGAGTTCAAGAGGATCTGGTGTTGGTTCGCAACCAGCGTGAGTTCTTGAATGTGCCGGCTGGCTTGGGGCGTTTGCAGTTCCCAACCCTTTTCGATGCGCTTGGCTTGGCTCAGCCACGGCAGGGACAATTGGAGCTGCTTGCCTTTTTGATCCAGCTCCTGCTCCGAGCCTTCGATAAAGAAACGTAAAATTTCACCCGGACAATAGCTAGCAACGAGCTGGGCGGGAGTACCTTCTGCAATAATCTGACCCTTATCCATGATCGCGATGCGATCGGCGAGCCGCTCCGCTTCTTCGAGGTAGTGGGTTGTCAGAAAAATGCCGCGATCCTCGCTTTTGACACCGCTGATGATGTCCCAGATCATGCGTCGTGCGCGCGGGTCCAGTCCCGCTGTGGGCTCATCGAGAAACAAGAGTTTAGGGCGATTGATAAGCGCACAAGCCAGATAAACAGCTTGGCGTTGTCCGCCAGAAAGGTGTTCCAGTCTTTTTTTGCGCAGATCGCTTAGACGTAGGAGGCTGAGAATCTCTTCGATGCTTTCAGAGTGTTGGTAGAAACTTGCAAAAAGTTTAAGAGTCTCGGTAACCGAGTATTTTTTGTATAATTGGGTTTCCTGAAGCTGGACGCCTACGCGTTCAAGAATGGCTTTTCTGTTATCTTTGTAGGCCATGCCAAAGATGGATATACGTCCGGCATCGGGTTGGATCAGCCCTTCAAGCATCTCGCAGGTGCTTGTTTTGCCAGCACCGTTAGGCCCGAGCAGAGCGAAACATTCACCCTTGCGTACCTGAAGACTCAGGTTGTGTACGGCAGAGCAACCTTGATAACGTTTCACAAGGTTTTCAGCCTGTAGTAAGAATGAGCTCTCGTTATTTTCCATAAGTCCTAGCAGAAAAAAGCTGGGCTCTAGCTCCGACCGCCGAAGGGTTCGTCGCCGTTCGGTGCTATAATTTAAGAGAAATTAGTTTAACGGACACGAATTTGCACTGAGAAAAATGCTGCAATCGACAAAGATTGATAAAACTTACGATATCGCTATAGCTGGAGCAGGCCTAGCTGGACTTTTGTCAGCGACACGCTTGCGTCAAATTTATCCCGCAGCAAAAATTCTACTGATCGAAAAAGAAGCTCACCTGGGTGGACGCTTGCGTACACCTGACGCTGGACTCAATCTTGGCACAGGGGGCTTGCACTACATTTCACAGGATCTTTTGGAATTTCTCAACCGCACGCTCCTGGGTTGTGCACGGGGCGAAGACGATCTGAGCCTGCCGCAGCGCGCGTCACAAAAAATCGGTATACTGCAGGGCAAAAAACTCGACGAAGTGCCCTTGTCGGAATTTTGGTCAGCCGCTGTTGCTAAGATTTTGGGCGGGGCTTCGGCTGCTAAGCAGTGGGAAACTTTCTGCGCGGCTTTGGCTGCTGCCAGTGACGAAGATCTTTTTCAGCCCTTGGGGCGGGTGACTAAGATTACGAAGAAGGATCCGTTTCTCGACGTTTTAAACTTAATGAGTCTGCCTCTAGGTATTGTGGGGCCATGGTTTGCAACAACGACGAGTTTTCAACAGCGGGTGCACTATCTGGCTAAGGGCCTGTTTGGTGGGCCGTGGGGCAAAGTGATCGATGACATAGTCCGATGGAATGATCTGGAGATTCTCACGGACACACCTATTCTCGAGGCCCAGTTTGCTGCTCGCAAATGGGTTTTGAATCTTCAAAACGAACAAATCAGTAGCACAGCTTTATTGGTTGCCCAATCGCCTTGGGAGGCCATGCCGTGGCTTAGGAGAGAGTGCTGTCCTGCCGGCTTTATCCATCTTGCCTTGAAATTTTCACCCCTCAGCGCCGTTTCGTTGACCGTGCGCTTACCCGAGGCACTCGCTGCGCCTGATCGGATCCTCTTGCCGAGCGAGAAAACTCAGATCCTGCAGCTTTCGCCGACCGAATTCTGCATGCAGGCCATTATCGACTATGAAACTANNGGTCAAGCGTTCGAAGCTTAAGTTTTGCAAGCACTTTGGTGCAGCGACGCCGCTCGAGGAATTTCTCGCCCTACGCTCGGTTGCCTGGGCCCAAGAAACGCATTGCGATGCACGAAAATATGTTGAAGAGTATGACGCCACGAAGCTTAATTCGTCCCAGCTTGTTTTTTGTGGTGACGCTTACGGGGGGGGCTACGATCCTGATCAAAATTTGATCAAATCGTGTCTTGCCGCCTGCTCGACGATCGTCATCTAGCAGTAGTGAGGAAAAAGCATGGCGCAACTCATCGACGGCAGTCGTATTGCCAAGGATCTCCAAGACCAATTAGCTCAAACGATTCTTGCTCACACCAACCTTGGGAGGCGCAGGCCCTTCCTTACGGTCGTTTTGGTGGGAGAGGATCCCGCAAGTCAGATCTATGTTCGTCACAAAGAGAAAGCCTGTCACAGTGTCGGTATCGACTCGGAAACCATTCATAAACCGGCGTCCATCAGCGAGCAAGACTTAGTCGCTCTCATCACACAGTTGAATGCTGACCCAAGCGTTGATGGCATCCTGGTTCAATTGCCTCTCCCTAAGCATATTCATTCTTTTAATGTCATCTCAGCTATAAATCCCAGTAAAGATGTGGATGGTTTGCATCCCTATAATCAGGGCTTACTGGCAATGAATAAAGCCAGGCATGTGCCTTGCACCCCATCTGGCATTATGAAGCTCTTAGAAGCTATCGATTTTAAGTTCGAAGGCAAAATCGCTGCCGTGATCGGACGTAGTATCCTCGTAGGATCACCGGTTGCTCGCTTGCTTTTGCATCGCAATACGACCGTGATTCATATCCATTCTAAGACGCCGTCACCTTGGGCTTTGGCCCGTCAAGCGGACCTGCTCGTGGTTGCTGTGGGTTCTGCAAAACTCATCGATGCTAAGTGGGTTCGCGAAGGAGCTGTCGTCATCGATGTCGGTATACATCGCATCGATGATAAACTTTGCGGAGATGTCGATTTTGATGCGGTGAAAGATCAGGCATCTTGGATTACCCCGGTGCCTAAAGGCGTAGGGCCGATGACGATCGCTTGCTTGCTTTTGAATTGTTTCAATGCCTACGTTGCATCATTTGATAAAGTTTAGAAAGTAATTTTAACATGAGGGCTCCTTATGTTGCCTAATCGCCAAAGGCGCAGTTGGTCATTGAGATCTATCGGAGTGTTTACTATATCAATTTCCTGTAGATTGGGAATTTCATTAAGTAATAATTTTAAGCTTTCTATTGAGCTAATTTGAGTCGATTCCAGTCCTAATTTCCTAAGTTTCTTTAAGTGTCTTAGCTCTGTGACATCTGATACTAAGGTGCCGGTAAGTTGCAAAATCTCCAAATTTTGAAATCCGATAAAAGGTTTAAGATTCCTGACTTCGTTACGACGCACTACCAGTAGTTTTTGCCGATCGAGAAATTTAGCAGCGTCCTTGCACTTATTAACAAGTCTTACGCCTGCGATTTTGTTGGCAATATAAAGCAAGGCATCAACTGTTTTTTGAATCTCCTGGTCGTCACGGAGTCCGTATAAGCAAATGGCTTCGAAAAAATGTATACACTCACCCTGCACTTCATCGTAGACGTAATTTGGCGGAACGCCTCTCGCTTCACAGATCTCATCTGCCAAAACGGGGGTGGAAAAATAAAAAATCAAGAAAATCGATGAGAATAGTCGGCTAAAACAACGCATGTCCGGGACTCCAAATTATATCTTGAATAACAGCATGTTATTCAAAAAATGGGAGCTTGCCAAGTCCTCTCCTTCAATAGTCCATGACTTGGTCCAGCAACGAGAGTTAACCTTAAAAACTACCGCATACGGAAGGGGCTCATATTGTCGCTTGGTAAATCCAGTCTATTATTTGCAGTGGGAACCTTTCTTAGCCGGTTGACGGGTGTGCTTCGTGAATCCGTGCTCGCAGGCATCTTTGGCGCTAATTTTTTACTCGATGCTTTTATTGTGGCAAACCGGATCCCCAATCTTTTGCGTGAGTTATTGGCTGAGGGCGCTTTGGGGGCGTCCTTCACACAAGTGTATGCCACGCTTAAAGAAGATGATGCCGCTCGCGCACGGCGTTTTTTGCTGCAGTCTTTTCAGTTTTTTTCCCTGATCATAGGTGTTCTGTGTGTTCTCGGAATGATCTTCGCTCCAGAGATCGTAAAAATGATGACGCTTTTCTCTTCACAAGGTGTACGTCACGCACAATTCTCCCATGACACTGTCGGGCTGACGCGGATTCTTTTCCCGTTTATTGCTTTTATGACTGTGGGAGCGATCGCTTCAGGTGCTCTTCATCAAAAAGGCCGTTTCTTCCTGAGTGCGATATCCTCGGTAGCGCTCAATCTGGGTTATATTATCGGAGCGATAGTTCTGTCGCGCGCGCTTGTTCAATTTGGCCCAGAGTGGATCGACACAAGTCTTGCGGAAAGATCCGTCACGGGTCTTGCGCTCGGTGTCCTCTTAGGGGGGTTCTGTCAGACTTGGATCCAGCTGTGGGGCATACGCGGTGAGCAGGTCTCACTTTTCCAGCGACCGCAAAGCGTTCCCTGGTCGCAAGATATTAAAAAAGTTTGCCGCTTGATGGGTCCGATGGTGATTGCCGGCAGTGCTGGACAGATCAATGTCTTGGTGAACACGAATTTTGCAACCGCTTTACAAGAAGGTTCCGTGACATGGCTCAATTTTAGTTTCAGAGTGCTCCAACTCCCGATTGGTATTTTTGCCGTGGGACTTGGCATTATCTCGCTCCCAGCTTTGTCGCGGGTCATTGCCCGCAAGGGCACCAAGGGTGACGTCGCTGAAAAACTTCAGGAAGCTTTGCTGCTAGTCACATGGCTCGTGGTTCCCTGTTTGTGCTTCCTTCTCCTCAATGCTTTGCCGGTGACCCAGTTGCTGTACCAGCATGGCAAATTTACAAGTTTGGACTCCCAAGCTACGGCGGATGCTCTTTACTGCTACAGCTTTTCGTTAATCGCTTATGGTCTGCTAAAAGTTCTCAGTTCATACTATTATGCTGTCGAGCGCACCAATTATGCGATGAAGGTGAGTCTATTCAGTATTTTGGTTAATTTTGCAGCAAACATGTTTTTCGTCTCGAGTTTTGGTCACAAGGGTCTGGCGTTGAGCACTTCTTGCACTTTGACTCTCAATGCACTTTTTCTAGTCTGGGGACTGAGACAAGACCGATTGCTTTGGCAGAAAAGAAAATTAGCGATTTCTATAAGCATGATGAGTTTAGCATTTGCGCTAGCGTTTGGATTGCAATACGGCATCCAACCTTTCCTTGCGGAATTTAGCTTTCTGTCGGGCTTGGCCTTAAAATGGCGGGCGTCCTTGGTGATTCTCATCAATGGTTCTATGGTCGTGACGACCTTTGCTGCGTTTTGGTGGATTCTTGCTAGAAAATTAAAGACTGGGCAAGCGAGTTAGCGCGAACAGAAATAAAAATAAAGGCTTCCTACATGCAATCGGTATTAGCGGCTAGTCAAGACCTTTCCACACAGGATTTATTGCATCTGAGCGATGAGGCGATCCTGAAATTAAAGACCTTTACACCCACCCATAAAATTCGTTTTGTAACCGCAACCTCGCTTTTTGATGGCCACGATGCGAGTATCAACATCATGCGTCGGCTTTTGCAAGCACTGGGTGCGGAAGTGATTCATCTTGGGCACAACCGTTCTGCGCAAGAGATTGTGGACGCTGCTATCGAAGAGGATGTCCAAGGTATTGCCGTTTCCTGCTACCAAGGGGGACATAGTGAACTGTTTCCCTATCTGCGGGAGCTTCTGGATGAACGCGGTTGTCCGGAAGTGATGATTTTTGGTGGTGGGGGAGGCGTAGTCTCACCCAAAGAAATTGATGCGATTGAAAAAAAGGGGACGTGCAAGATCTATAGTCCTGAAGATGGGCAAAAACTTGGTCTCGATGGGGTGATCGGTCATGTGCTTTACAATTCCGATTTCGCCTATACGGGCTGGGCACAACGAAAAATGCACCACGCCAGCTATATTGCGCGCGCGCTCACGCTCTTGGAAAATGGTAAAACATCTTTTGAAGCTCTAGCGCTGCCGTCTGTTCAAAAGGATATTCCAGTGCTGGGCATCACGGGCACTGGCGGGGCGGGGAAGAGTTCTCTCCTAGATGAGTTGCTGCTACGTTTTCTCGAAGATTTTCCCAAGTTGCATATCGGAGTGATTTGCATAGACCCTTCCAAGAAAAAAACGGGGGGCGCCTTGTTGGGGGACCGCCTGCGCATCAACAGCTGTACGAATAGCCGAGTCTTCTTGCGCAGTTTTGCCACCCGTGGTTCCGGTAAAGAAGTGACCCAGGTTTGCGATGATGCCGTTCGGCTTTTTAAGGCGCAGAACTTCGACTTCATTNNAGCGGTATCGGTCAGGGCGATACTGCCATCGAAGATGTATCGGATTTCTCTTTGTATGTGATGACACCGGAGTATGGCGCTCAAACGCAGCTTGAAAAAATCGATATGTTAGATTTTGCTGATTTTATCGCAGTTAATAAGTTCGAACGTCCGCAAGGCATAGATGCCGTTGAGCAAGTGCGTACGGTTTTGCGTCGCACCCGTCATGCGGGAAAACGTGAACCTATGGCGGACTATCCCGTCTTTGGGACGATCGCCAGTCGTTTTGGTGATGATGGTATCAGTGGCCTATACTATGCAATTTTGGCGAAATTCGCGACGAAGAATCCCATCTTTACGCATCCCCAAGTGCAACGCACCTCCGCCACAACCTCAACGCATCGCGAAGCTTTTATTCCTCATTCGCGCGTAACGTATCTTAGTAAAATTGCGGATTCTGTGCGCGCCTTTCATCGTGAGGGTGAGCGGCAAGTCGCGCGTGTAAGTGAAGCTGAGGCCTTGCGTATCTCCGCTAAAGTAATGAAGACACAGGATTCCGGTGTGACGAGTGAGGCTTTGGCGCGCTTGGCACAGACGAAGTTTTTAGAGCTTGCACCTGGTTTGCGTCAGCAATTGGAGACGTGGGAGCAAACCAAAGAAATTTATGGTTCGGAAGTCTTTTCTTATAAAGTTCGTGGCAAAAATGTCAAAGTTCCGGCAAGTTTCAAGACCCTGTCGACGGCAAGTTTGCCAAGAGTCGCACTCCCGGACTATGAGAGTCAGACGGAGATTGCCCGTTTTTTATGGAAGGAGAACGTGCCGGGGGCCTTTCCTTACACGGGAGGCATTTTCCCCTTTCGTCGCAAAGAAGAAGAGCCTAAGCGGCAGTTTGCCGGTGAGGGTGGTCCCAAACGTACCAATGCCCGTTTTCATTATTTGGCCAATCACGACCCTGCCAAAAGGCTCAGTACAGCTTTTGACAGCGTGACACTCTATGGTTCGGATCCTCATCGCCGACCTGACATTTATGGCAAAGTCGGGGAATCCGGTGTTTCTATAGCTCACCTCGATGACATGAAAGATCTTTATCGTGGTTTTGATCTTTGCCATCCCACCACGAGTGTTTCGATGACGATCAATGGACCCGCGCCGATGATTCTTGCGATGTTTTTTAATGCTGCCATCGACCAGCAAGTTGAAAAATACAAAGAGCGAGAAGGTCAGGACCCGGATGCCAAAGCCTATGCCAGCTTGGTCGACCAGACGCTTAGAGCGGTACGGGGCACTGTGCAAGCGGATATTTTAAAAGAAGATCAAGCCCAAAACACCTGCATCTTTTCTACAGAATTTGCCCTCAAACTGATGGGAGATATTCAAGAGTATTTCATAGAAAAAGCGATTCGTAATTTTTATTCGGTGTCGATTTCAGGCTATCATATTGCGGAAGCTGGGGCGAATCCGATCACGCAGTTGGCGTTTACGCTCGCCAATGGTTTTACCTATGTCGAATACTATTTGGGACGGGGGCTTGCGATCGACAAGTTTGCTCCCAATCTCTCTTTCTTTTTTTCGAACGGCATCGATGCGGAATATGCGGTGATCGGTCGTGTCGCACGCCGCATTTGGGCGATCGCGATGCGAGATGTTTATGGCGCGAATGAGATTGCGCAACGCCTAAAATATCATGTGCAAACTTCCGGGCGATCCCTGCATGCGCAGGAGATGGCATTCAACGATATTCGGACGACCTTGCAGGCACTGCTCGCTCTCTATGACAATTGTAATTCGCTCCATACCAATGCCTATGACGAAGCCTTGACGACACCGACCGAAGAGAGTGTTCGCCGAGCCATGGCCATACAACTGATCATCAATCGCGAATTTGGCCTCAACCAGTGCGAAAATGTGAATCAAGGTTCTTTCTTTATTGAAACCCTAACGGACCTCGTAGAGGAAGCTGTGCTTAAGGAATTTGAAGCCATCTCTCGCCGAGGAGGTGTCCTGGGAGCTATGGAAGGTCAGTACCAACGTACTAAAATTCAAGAAGAAAGTATGTATTACGAGACCCAAAAGCACAACGGTGAGATCCCGATCGTCGGGGTCAATACTTTCGTGAACGAGAAGGCTTTCGATATTGCAAGCCGTGGCGAGATTCAACTGACACGGGCCAGCTATACGGAAAAGGANNGATGAGCAACTGCATAGGCTTTCGAGTTTCCAGGAGCGTAATAAGAATCATCGTCAGCAAGCGCTCAGCGATTTGAAACGGACAGTTTTGGATGGGGGAAACCTTTTTGCCGAACTTATGACAAGCGTTCGCTATTGCTCACTTGGCGAAATCTCGGAAACCTTGTATGAAATGGGAGGTAAGTACCGACGAGCTATGTGAGGATTTATTGCCCATGATCAATGCTAAACGCACGCCTATTGTGAAGATACTTAAGGGGTTTTTGAGCGAAAAGGAAAAGGAGACGGTCGAAGTTTGGGGCTGGATCCGCACCTCCCGTTTTAGCAAGAATATTTCCTTCATCAGCATCAATGATGGCTCCTCATTTGAAAGTTTACAGCTCGTAGTTGAGAATGCAGCGTTCAGTATGGATGAGAGTCAACTTCTAACCGGGACAAGCGTACGTGCCACGGGGAAAGTGGTTCCTTCAACCGGTGCTCAGCAATTCGAAGTTCAAGTCCGCGAACTGCAGGTTATTTCCGCTGCGGATGAACGTTTCCCTTTGCAAAAAAAGCGACATACTCAGGAATTTTTGCGCGAGATCGCGCATCTCCGTCCCCGCACCAACACGCACCTTGCCGTAGGCATAGTTCGGAATACTCTGGCCTATGCCATCCATTCCTTCTTTCAAAAAGAAGGTTTTCGTTATGTGCACGCTCCGATTTTAACGAAGAGCGACTGTGAAGGCGCGGGTGAAGCGTTTCGCGTCACTTCGCAGGACCCGGCAAAAGTCTCTGCTTTCGATTGGAAGAACGATCTTTTCGGACAGGAAGTGTATTTGACCGTCAGTGGTCAGTTGGAAGCCGAAGCTTTGGCTATGGGCTTAGGGCAGGTTTATACTTTTGGTCCCACCTTTCGAGCCGATCCGTCTGAGACGACACGCCACGCTGCTGAGTTTTGGATGGTAGAGCCGGAAATGGCTTTTTATGATCTTGATGATCTCAAGCTCCTAATCAGTCGTTTTATCAAGAGTATCACCGAGACCATTTGGACCCAGTGTCAGGATGAGATCACTTTTTTCACCAAATTCGTCGAACCGGAATTGGGGAATCGCTTCAAAACTATTCTCGAACAAGATTTCGGTGATATCAGTTACCAAGAAGCTCAGGAAATTTTAGTCAAGAGCAAGAAAGTTTTTGAAGTCAAGCCCGAGATCGGCAGGGACATCGCTACAGAGCATGAGCGGTACTTGGTCGATGAGGTCTTTAAAAAGCCGGTGTTCGTTACGAACTACCCCAAGACCATAAAGCCGTTTTATATGCGTGAAAATGCTGATGGTAAAACCGTTGCGTGTCTGGATCTGCTCGCTCCAGCGATCGGGGAAATCATTGGTGGAAGTCAGAGAGAGGAACGCTTCGATCGCCTGGAAGCGAAAATGCGAGCGCTCGGTCAAAGTGATGATTACAAGTGGTACTTGGAAACCAGGCAGTGGGGATCCGTTCCGCACTCAGGTTTTGGACTGGGTTTTGAACGCATGATGATGTACTTGACCGGCGTTAAGAACATCAAAGATGTCTTGGCATTCCCACGTGCTTCCCGTCGCATCTGGTAAAACGAGGTTGCTTAGGCATGCAAAAATTGTATGCTGTAACCCGCAAATTTTCGAATGTTGAGCACACCCTCTTCAAATAAGAGGTACTGACCTTTAATCCCAAGCAGCGTCCCTGCCACGAGCGGATTTTTCAGAAAATCAAACGTCACAATTTTTTTTGGATAAGCCAATAAGGGATAACGGAAAGTTTTTACAAGCTCATCGTGCAGCGTTTCATAAACTAAATCTTCGGGAAGAAGGCGCAAGAGCTCGTCCCGTTTTTTAGCCAGGTCCAAGGGATCAGCATTTTTCTGCAGTAGCAGACGCCAATTCGTTTTGTCGCTCACATGCTTGCGGAGCTCAGCTTCCAGAATGCCGGCCTGGATGCGTTTTGTAACACGAGCAATGGCTAGGGCTTGACTCG
>PLEQ01000044.1 GCA_003136475.1 Deltaproteobacteria bacterium | reverse complement strand
CTTTTAGAGTTTCTACCGCAGCGGGTTTCGCTCCAACTGCGAACTCATTTACCCTACAAGTACCAACTGGAACGGCTACCGCACAATCTTTCGTAGTCACTAGCATAACTAATGGCATGACTTTTTACGCCTCATCTTCCACCACAGCGTCTGCAGTGAACACTTATGTAAATGCAAACCTATCTCAATACGTAACTTCCGCCATAGTAAATGGAAGCGGAGCGGGTCTGATAGTATTAAGTTCATACGAAGATAGCGGATTTGTAACGGAATCTTATTTTTTAATGGANNGTTTCAGGAAGTCCACAGTTTACCCTCAAAGAGCCATTAGCATACTCAAGTGCTGCCGGATATTCATTCAATAACGGTGAAGAAGTTAGACTGATTCCAACTACAATGGAGCAATTAAGTCAACTATGGAATATTCTTGCAGTTACTGGTTTTACCACGGTCGGTACTATTGAAACCTCTGATAGAGGGACGAAACTTCAATTAGCAACTAATACGATTGGGTCCGGTGGATCTGTACAGGTTGTTGGTGGTAGTGGAAATGAGTATGTAGTTCCTATTCTGACATCTGGAGAGCTTTTGGGAAATAATCAAATGATTGTTTCCGCTAACAATATCGCNNGAGCACAGGCGGTATCAAGTGACCAATGGTTCAGATTGCAAGCTTTGACCGCACAGAATAAGGATACTGGAATTGCAGCTAATACTAGCGTTACCGTATTAAGCAATACCCCTATTTCAGGACAATCTACGGTAACATTGACCAATCAACAGTCTAACCAACTTTACTTTGGAAGCCCAAGAAATTTTGTAAGAGTTGAGGGAGACACTTTTAGAATTGAGCCACAAGGATCTCTGGCATGCTTAAGCTGGNNATATTTCCGCTACAGGAACTTACACAGTTGCTTCAGGGAACACAAATTTCTCTAGTCTTTCCGTTGGAGATCTAATAACTGTTAGCGGTGCTGTTAATCCTAGCAACAAC
Organism: Deltaproteobacteria bacterium; assembly: GCA_003136475.1. Classification (GTDB taxonomy): domain Bacteria; phylum Bdellovibrionota_B; class Oligoflexia; order Oligoflexales; family Bog-1112; genus BOG-1112. The sequence continues at coordinate 2,017 of PLEQ01000044.1, read as the reverse complement.
GGACAATTTTTCATATCGGGAGTTGCATCAAACGGGCTCTCGTTCAGTGTTTCAAATCCCAATGCTGTAGCTGAATCTGGAACTGCTATTACTGCTGGTGAATTTTCCGCATCATTGTCTGTATCAGAAGGTGATACCATCCTAATTTCTGCTCCTTTTTCGCCTCTAAACCAGGGAAGATTCCGTGTTATAAGAATGAATAACAATGCGGTTTGGTATGAAAACGTAAACGTTGTCGAAGAAGAAGTGACTTGTGTAGCTAACCCCATATCCACAGGATATGATCCTAGCACACAATTTAACATCGTTTCTAGCGGCGGAGTAAGTACGTTTAGCTGGACTGGAACAGGAACCGCCCCAATTTTGGTAAATTCTCTTCCAGGGGATATTGTAACCTTCTCTGGATTGGGATCTAGCACCAATAACGGCAGTTTCATGGTAACGGAATCGGGAGCAGCTCAAACTCAGATAGTCCAAATTACGGCCCTAGCCGGAAGCACCTTTGCTTCAACTGGACCTGGAAACTATTTTGAGATCTTTAGCGGAAATCCAGGGAACAAGTACTATGTTTGGTTTAGCGTAACTCCAGGTTCCAATACAGATCCAGCACCAGGTGGGTTTACTGGCATAGAAGTTGCAATTAATGCCACAGATGTTGCCGCAACGGTTGCTTTTAAAGCATATACGGCTATTAGTGGAGCTGTTAGTGGGTTAGTTTGTACTTACACCACAGGAAACATCTATTTTACTCTCACAACAACGGCTACCATAATTACATTGCCTCCCGTAAATGTAACGATGCCTTCCGGATTCAGTTATTTGATTACCCAATCCGGACAAGAGCCATTCTTAGAGCTTATCAATCCAACCGGTGTTACGGAGTCGAGTATTTNNCTATCCTATAGTTCAAATTTTAAGTCCCGGTACCATCATCGTTACCGGTGTTATTAGTCAGCAATACCTGACTAATTTAGCAACGAATTATATCTCATTATCCGTTACCGAAGGCTCTCCTTATATCTATAACGGGTATAAACAAGTTGCTTATGTATCACCTCAACCTGGAACTTCCAATTACACGAATATTGTGTTCAATACGTCAGCACAGTATGAGAAAATTGACCTATCTGCCAGTGTAAGTATGACTTCTTTGGGTAAATTGGACTTCCCAACCACCATTATAAATGGTATAGATAGTTATAATTACGATACCGACTTAATTGGACAGGCCAACCGTGTTATTTACGGTGATCCCCGCGATCCTGTGACATATTCGGGGGTTAATGCTGCCGGCACCGACATCTATATTAGAGAGCCCCTTTTAAAGCAAATTAGTATTGCAATGTCCATTAGAACCAATATTGGGGTGAGTTTTGCTCAAATTACTAGTCAGATTCAGTCGTCCGTATATGCTTTGATTCAATCTAATCCACTTGGTCAAAGTATTGATTTAAGCAGTATAGTTGAGACCGTAAGGGCCATACCAGGAGTAACTAGTGTAGTCTTGACCAATCCCGCCTATACCATAAGCAGTGACGAAATTAAATTGGTCACAGGTGAAAAGGCGTTTTTAAGTTCTCAAGTTAATAACATTAGTGTGTCACTCATCGGAAGTTAAATGGCCATAACCACTCAATCTCAACAATACACACGTTTACGGAATTACTTAAATCCATACCTTCGTGGTCAAGTAACGGATGCCGTACTAAACGCTATTGCAACGGGTTCTGAATACCTAGTCAATAGTATTGATGCTGTCAATTCCAGTCTCTACGTAGTAACTGCTCAAGGAAACTATCTTGACCTGGTTTTGGCCAACTACGGAACTACCAGAGACCCCACTATTGGTTTAGGGGATGACATTTTCAGAACCATTGGAATTCAAGTAAAAAATCGCAAACAAGTAAGAGACTTAATCAATAATATATTAGATGCGGTTTTTGGTGATGAATTTGTAAAAGCCACCAGCAATGCTCAAAATCTGGAACCATATGCTCTCCAAGATGGTGACACCCTA
>PLEQ01000382.1 GCA_003136475.1 Deltaproteobacteria bacterium | reverse complement strand
TCTTCTATCTTGTTATAAATTCAACCATTGACCTCATTTTCTTAAGTCATCTCATAACCGCGGATGTACCTGCAAGTCGTCGATCAAAAATGCAGTGAGTTAGTACCATACATAGGAAAACAAGGCCTAGGCGATAGAAGACTTTAAGCTCTGTCACCTTTTGCCCATCGTGAGTGCTTTCCAAAGATGCTTTCCTCAGTTCTATTTCTTTTTGAGCGGCTTCATTGTCGGCCCAAGCGGGATCGAGAAGCTTTTTTTTGAACCAAGGGTTTGTGTAAACATCAGAGCCTTTTTGCTCATACCTTTCCTTAAGCGTCAAATAGTGATTTCGGACTCTCTCTGCTTTCTCACGAAGGAAAACGAGGTCGGAGTTATTACTTATTGTCACATTTTGCGCAGTCTTATCGTCTTGGATGGTTCCAACAATCATAAAATAGCTTTCGTAAGCGCCGGCGTATAGACAAAGAAGCAAAGCGATTTTCGATCGGGAAATTGAGTAATAAGCGGCAAAACCTAAAATCATCAGGAGACCACCCCCGGCTGTTAGTTGGGGGGTAGGAAAACCTGCTGATTGATAGAGACTGACTGATTGTAGCCACAAAAACCAGGCAACCAAACAGGTCGACAANNGAAGGCGCTCGATGGACGAATCGTTCTCCATCAATAGACGATAATGCTCTCAAGACACCATTCCAGAAACTAGAAGATACGGACCTTCCGGCACGATCATTTGTGTTTGTTGGTGAGACGGGAACGGGCATGTCGTTGCTCTCCTCGGTTGTAAAGGGTCTAAATTTTTGGGAGTCCTCGTTGAGGACCTTGGGTATTTCCAAAGATGGCAAAGTCGGTGTGTCTTTTTTAATCACATCAGCGCTGGTTCTGGAAGGTTGGTTATGTTCAGAAGCAATTTGGAAATTGGAACCCCAATCAAAGCTTGGTCTTTGGACAGATTCAAGATTTTGGAATTTGGGATTACGGCGTCGATCATAGGCACGCTGACGCAACTTCTTTAACTCGTAGCGTTCGTTAGGCGTGAAGCGTTCATTTCGTAGGAGAGGGTTCATCGCCTTAATGAGTCGCTCCAGTTCGGGTGGCGTTCTCCGAAGTTCCAAATAGTCTTCCAAACGCCCCATTAGATCCGGAAAATTCAAATTTCCAAAATCCAAATGTGTTCCAAACTCCAAAATCTTTGCCCCAGCCACGCTTAAGCCTCCTTNNTTTGAAGATTTGGAAAGTCCAAATTTCTTCATTTTCCAAATCCTACTAGTGATATTTTACTCGAAACGAGGAAAATATCACAATAGGTCTGAGTAGGAACGTTTCCTCGAAGCGATTAAAATAAGGAGGAGTGATTCAACTCATAGGGGCAGCAATGGTTGTAACAAAGAAGAAGCGCGCAGGCCGACCCATCACGATGCCAGCACCGTGGGGAATCCTATTCAAATCAGTCGGCGGGCAAGATAAGTTGGCCATCAAACTGGGCGTGTCGAAATCAACTGTTGGTAAATGGGCTTCAGGAGTTCATAGAGTCCCCGAGTTGGTGAGAAAGGAACTTGTCCGTCTTTGCAAACACTATGGTGTAGAAGAGGGTCTCGAAAAACTTGAATATCCAACTTAGCAAAATCCAACCGACAGAACTGACTAAACACATTTAAATCCAACAGCCACTAGCGCGCCACGCTATTACGAGTAAACTGACGAATCTAACCGAAAAGATTTTTTCTTGTTTATAAGCTCCCGTTACTTAATTGGAACTCGCCAAACTTGTTTTGTCGGCCTTCCCAAACTGACAGTTCAGAAGGCGTTTCAAGAGAAACTTCCCTATTGTCTTTTGGAACAGACAACAACTCGCATTACATCGTGATCGCTATGCCGTTCGTGCATAATTCTTTTTAGTGTTCCGTCCTCATTCATTTTAGCCATTATGAGAGGGTGACTTAACGTCGCTTCTTCAAAGCCGTGGTCAGACGAAAATCCAAAATATTTGCAAACTCCAATCACAGAATCGGATGCTGCCCAAAACGGGATGCTCTTCCCGGCGTATTTGAAGACCGGATTGACGATAGAAACGGAGCCATCTCCATTAACGATTTGGTGGTTCTCGCCGAGTGGACCATATGACTCAAAGTAGGCTCTTCGAATCTCATTTAGGGAAACTTCTGTTGCATTCCCACGAAGATCATTCACGACCACACTACTGTCAGCCATTGCGGTGAAGGAACAGAAAGTAGCAAAACAGACTCCGAATAAGTTTGACCGTTTACGGTTCATTTTTACCCCGATTTTTGATGTTTCGGGAATTCTATTGTAAGGGCACGGGCAGCCAAAGATGTTTTTACTGAAAGGTTTGCGGTGTTTGGATTTCACAAAATCTCTTTATAGTGCAGCCGAGTTCTGTCGGTGTTTTGTCGGTTCTGTCGGAGAAGGTGCTGATCATGTCTAAATTGATGAATTTAAAATTGAATTTACATAAACAGATGACTTTTGTCAGTTCTGCGGGTGGTTTTTTCTGGTATGCGGGTCCTCTTAAAAAGGCCCTCGATAATGTCACCTAACCAAATCTGTTNNCTGTTAAGCCTATCTGTAATTATTTTCATTCTTTTGCTGATCTGTGATGGTGAGCGTGACAGTTTGTACAGCTCTAGCTCCTTCTCCGATTGAGTAACAACATCGCCCATAGAGACTGGAAGTGCTCGGCAAACTTCGTAAATGCAGCGAAATGTCATATCCCGAGCTGGGTACTTCTCTACTTTAGCCACGATCCCCTGATTCTTCCCCATGANNGACGCCTCAGCAAAGTTTCGTATTCGTCGAAGACCTTTTCCGAATTTTCCATCTTCTTTGCCTCCATCCAAAAAAATTAATTCGATGCGATGCTTGACTCGATGCCAACCTGGAGCGACCATCGACATTAGTATCGCATTTAATAACTCGATAACGCAATCAGGAATGGAGGCAAGTAATGCAAGACATTGGCTACACTTCCCTAGAATGTGCTGCTCGATTCGCTAAACGTGGATGGCCGGTAATACCGCTCCACTATCC
>PLEQ01000453.1 GCA_003136475.1 Deltaproteobacteria bacterium | reverse complement strand
TCCTTGACAGGATCGAGCGGATTCAATCGAAAGGTCGGTGAGCGTTCCGTGGAGTCGATAAAGACGGTCGGTAAAGCACGATCGGCAAAATAGGTACTGAACTTATCTTGGAGGTAGGTGTCGGCCTCCAAATCCGTTAAGGTGCTGAGCGACGCAGCGTGCGCCAGAAGTGTTTTTTGCAACGGCACAAAACTCAGGAGCTGCTCGCGTAGGGACGGGCCTTGGGCAAAGCCTAAGTCCTGCCAGTCTGCAGGCGAGAGATGCGGTTTGAGCACTCGCGAGAGAAGTTCTTCGAGCAGGAGGCCGATGACAAAAGTCGTGCAGGTGCTCGCCTGCATGCGTGTCGATCCGGCGAGCGCCTGTGGGCCAGTGGCCAGGCAAATTTTGCGAATCGCCTTACTGCTCAGCACCGCACGACTTCTATCGAAGGGATAGAGAACGGTATCAGGATTATTGTAAAAGAAGAAGAGATGACGTCGGGCTTCTTCACAAGTTTCGGGTGAAGCTTCGCCATAGAGTTTGCTTGCGGCAAGTATGGCGCCGATGACCGATGAAGTTTCACCACCTTCGGTAATCGCGAAGACGACATCCCCTTTTTGAATTTTATGTTCGCAGATTTGCAGTTCGCCGATTAAAGGAAGGTCTTCAAAACCTTCCAAGGAAGTAATCAGGGCCCGATCACCACCCGTCATCTCGCCGATAAGGCGATTTTCAATGTTTGGAAAGTATCGTTCGAGAGCTTTCCAGTAGGGTTTCTGCTTGAGTCGGCCCCAAAAGGGTCGCCAAAAAGCACTCTCCATTTGGTTGGCAAGGCGACCGGTCGCTCCACAGCCGTACATGTAGATTTTGTGCTTATGCAAAATAGCGTTCGCGAGTGCTTCTGCAGCATTCTCCAGTGCCTCGCAACGCCCTGCGAGCTCCTCACAAAGGTGTCCTATATCCTCGTCGACGGAAAGCAAGGCTTGCAAGCCGAGTGTGGTGTCTTTTTTTATAGCAGAGCTGAAGTGAAAGGTTTTGGCGTGTCGTTGTTCGGTAATCAGGTTGTGCAATTGAAACTGTTTTTCGTTCTGGATGTAGTTCCGAGATAAGTGACTAGGATGGATGCGAAGAAGAGACAGCGTTTCGGACTCGGATGATTCTCTAGGATCGGACGTTTTCTCAAGCATTTTCCAAACCCCCTTTTCGAATTATAGCAGCTTCAGGTCGACTGCAAGCAAAAGGAAGAGGGAGAAAAGTCAACTAGGAGAGAAACCTTGCATGAAATGCGATATGATTTTCAATAAAAGAAGCTACGAAGTAGTAGCTATGATCATAGCCAGGGTGAAACCTGAATTCGATCGGATAGTCGTTCTTAAAGGCTGCAGCTTTGAGTAAGCCGGGTTGCAAAAACGCGTCTTTGAACTCATCGTCCTCCCCCTGATCGATCAGAATGGGCAGTCGCGTCTGCACTTGGGCAAGCAAGGCACAGGTATCGTATTCCTGCCAAGTACGCGTATCTGCACCTAAGTACGCCTGAAAGGCACGCTGACTGCGCGGGCTTTGGGAGGGTGCACAAATCGGTGCGAACGCCGAGATCGACCGGTAATTTTCTGGATTGCGGAGGCCGATCATGAGCGCACCATGGCCACCCATAGAATGCCCAAAAATTCCCTGACGACTGCCATCGATGTTGAATTCCGAACTTATGAGTTCGGGCAGTTCATGGGCCACATAATCGTACATACGATAGTGTTTGGCCCACGGTTCCTGAGTGGCATTGACATAATAGCCCGCACCCGCCCCCAGCTCCCAGGTGGCTGTTTCATTCGGCAAATTTAAATTACGCGGGGTGGTATCCATCGCTACGCATGCGATTTTGTACTTGGCCAGGTAGCGTTGGATACCGGATTTTTGCGTGAAATTTTCTTCGGTGCACGTCAGGCCAGAAAGCCAATAGAGTACAGGATGTTTTTCACTCCCGGGCGGTCGATAAAGACTAAAACGCATCGGACTTTGGGTGGCACGCGAATCATGCTCATAGAACTCCACCCACCCGTCAAAGGATTTATGGCGATTTCTTAGCTTCATCAGAAAGTCACCACAGAGCGGATGCTCTTCCCTTCGTGCATCAAGTCAAACGCGTGATTGATGCGTTTNNATGCGTTCGATCGGCATAGTGTGGGTTATAAAATCATCGACATTGATTTCCCCCGCTAGATAGCGATCGACATAACTTGGCAATTCCGAGCGGCCTTTGATGCCGCCAAAAGCCGATCCCCGCCAGACGCGTCCCGTGACGAGCTGAAACGGTCGCGTTGCGATCTCATGACCAGCGGGTGCCACCCCAATGATGGTAGAGACCCCCCACCCTTTATGGCAGCATTCCAAGGCATCACGCATCAGTTGCACATTCCCGACACATTCAAAAGAAAAATCAACGCCACCATCCGTCATATCGACCAGCACCTGGGTGAGCGAGCGATCAAAATGCTTTGGGTTGATGCAGTCCGTCGCACCGAGTTTTTTAGCCAGGTCGAATTTCCCTTCGTTGGTATCGATCCCGATAATGCGTTCGGCTTTTGCCATCACAGCACCTTGGATGCAGCTCAAACCGATGCCGCCCAGACCAAAGACAGCGACACTCGCTCCCGGATGAACTTTTGCAGTATTCAGAACCGCTCCGATGCCCGTACTGATCCCGCAACCAAGCAAACAGACTTTTTCCAAAGGTGCGAGCTTATTAATTTTAGCCAGGGAGATCTCGGGAACAACCGTGTACTGCGAGAAGGTGGAGGTTCCCATGTAATGCAAAATCGTTTTGCCGTTCAAACTAAAACGGGAGCTACCGTCGGGCATAAGACCTTGGCCCTGAGTTACCCGGATTTTTTGACAGAGGTTGGTTTTGCCGGAGCGACAGAACTTACAGACACCGCATTCTGGGATATAAAGCGGGATCACATGGTCCCCAACTGCGAGACCGCTAACCCCCGGCCCCAAGTCTTCGACCACGCCTGCACCTTCATGCCCCAATATACTCGGAAATAGCCCTTCGGGATCTTGGCCGGATAAAGTGTAAGCGTCCGTATGACAAACACCCGAAGCAACGATACGTACCAGAACTTCACCAGCTTTGGGTTTGGCAAGTTCAACTTCACCAATCTCTAATGGAATGCCCGCTCCCCACGCAACCGCTGCTTTCGTTTTCATCACTCTATCCTTTTCCGAAGTGAAAGAATCATCCGATGCTTCGTCGTATACATCGAACGTATCATTTTCACAATCGCTAGGAGCCAGTGGGAGAACTGCGAAGATACTGCAAATGAGAAGAGCCTAAGTTTATCCAACGAAAAAGTTTTGGCTGTCTTTTAGTGGCAGACCCAAAAGCTGCTGTAGTCGAGTGTTCAGTGGCAGAGACTTGTGCATAAGAGGAAGAGTCGCATTTTTGTAGTGCTGAACAAATTCCTTAATTTCAGGTGCTACGGTAACCCAAATAGATACGCCCGGAATACGCGTGGTGGAGAGATTTAGCGGCGTCGAGTTGCGAGAAAGGGATAAGCCTTGGCTCTGGCTTCATCCGGTGGGTAGGTTTCATCAGGAATGACGACGGCTCCATGAATCTTGGTCAGCACACTGAAAATACTTTGGTCATGACGATGCTCGCGAAAACACGGATCATTCTGAGTTACTGAAGGGCTATCATCCAGGAAATGATACGCCTCGGTCTTCGCCAAGCTAAGCCACTCCTGAACAAAAGCCATCGCTTGCGGTGATTTCTGGAAGATATGAATGCCACCGACTCTCTGACCGGAGTCCTTAATCTCTTGATTCATTCGAGGGCCGAAGAATTGGAAAAGATCAGCTTTAGTCCAGCATTTTTCCGGAAGATGTTCCATCGCAAAGGCTAAAACTGACGAAGAGACGTCGGCAAGGTGCGTGAGGTACTCCGAAAAACGCTGGGTCCCAGCTGGATTAAGCGTACTCCCGGCGTCAAGATAGACAAGAAAGTCCCCATCTTCCATTTGCTCCAACTTACGTAAAATAACGAAAGATTTCCAAAGCCAGTAGCCTCCCC
>PLEQ01000109.1 GCA_003136475.1 Deltaproteobacteria bacterium | reverse complement strand
GAAAGATACTCTGAAGGGACTAACAGGCGCCCCCTCGACAAGCTCGGGGTGACGCTCAAAAAGGCTCACACGAATGGCATTGTGACCGAGTGTCCGACAGTCCGTATAAAAAACTAGCTTTTCTTGAGAAAGGCTTGTCCGGAGGCGTTCGATTGCTTGGGACGCTTCGTAGGTTTTTTAGAAGCTGGCTGAAAATCATTTCTTCGCGGAGGACGCGGACTTCCCGATCCGTGGCGACGCTCGCGGAAACTGCGAGTATCTCTACGACCTGAGTCTTCACCTCCGTTATCTTGGGATGCGCTACGAGCTCCAAGTGGTCCACCGAAAACAATTTTTTGCTCGCGATTGAATTGCTCGTCAAAGATTTCAGGATACATGTGCGCAAGGAATCGGGCAGCAATCTCTTCAGGTGCCATTTTAGCGAGGCTTTCCTTCCAATTCGTGTCTAAAAGCTCAATAGCACGACCAAAGGNNAGGAACTCTGATCTTTAAATTTCTCGAACGCTTGCGTGATCTTCTTGGCGCCGATTTCTTTGCGGGTTGGAATTTTGCCTTCACGCATGCGGCTCTTAGTCATTCTTTCGATACGAGCAATCAGCATACGATGGCTCGGAGTGACCAAGCTCATCGCAAATCCAGTCTTGCCACTACGAGCGGTGCGACCGATACGATGGACATAGTTGTCGAGTTCGCGTGGGATCGAATAATTGATCACGTGCGTAACCTCTTTTACATCGAGGCCACGAGACGCCACATCGGTACAGACAAGAATATTGACCTTGCGGTCACGAAAGGCCTGCATCGTACGTTCACGTGCTTTCTGATCTTTGTCTCCGTGCAAACAATCTACTTTATATTGACGCTGCGTTAAATACTGACTCAGCTCAACAACCAAAGCTTTGGTTTGGCAAAATACGATGCCATAGAAATCTTCAGAAGCTTCTATGAGCTTGCAAAGAACTTCCGTCTTATTGGATTCCTGTGTCAGATAGTAGATTTGGTCGACAGTCTGAGACAGCATTTCCGTACGATTGACTTGCACCTGCTTGGGATTTTTTAAGTATTCGTCGGCAACTCTTCGCACTTCAGAACCCATGGTCGCCGAAAATAACCAGATATTACAGGACTCACGAGGACTCGCTCCCAACAAGGTTGTAAGGTCCTCTTTGAATCCCATCGAAATCATCTCATCCGCTTCATCGAGAATGACGACTTTGAGTTCGTTGAGACGCAGAGTGCCACGTTCTACGTGATCGACGAGACGACCAGGAGTGCCGACGACAACGGGGATGCCGTCCTTCAATCCGCGAATCTGACTTCCATAATCCGATCCACCATAAATTGGCAGAGAACGTATACCTTTGTATTTACCGAGCAGATCGATTTGACCAGAAACTTGCAGAGCCAGTTCGCGCGTCGGACATATAATCAAAGCTTGAACTTGTTTTTTCGAGGGATCAATTCGCTCCAACATAGGAATACCAAAAGCAGCGGTTTTACCGGTGCCGGTCGCTGCGAGCCCAAGAAAATCGGTAGGCTCGGCTAAAAGAATGGGTAAAGTTTGCGCTTGAATGGGACTTGGTTTTTCATAACCCAATTCCGAGATAGCGCGCATGATCGAGGGGCTTAGTGCCAATTCATTGAAATTTTCCAAAGTTGATTCTCACTTCTGTTTTAGGGAAGGGGCCGAGCTTATCACATTGCCCCCCAAATTGGCGACTCTTTCAGTAAAAAGATCTTTATTCAATTAATATAATAGCTTAGCAATAGATCTGGGATTGCAAAGTAGCTTCCAGGTAGTTTTGCGAGATCCAATAGGTTCTTCCGGAGAATCTTGCCACTAACTGTCGAATCATTTGCCAGTAATAAAGACTATTCGAGAGCTCGTAGGCGCAGACCACGCTTCTTCGACTTGCGCTAAAGGGACAGCTTGGGTAGGAATTTTGAAAACTCCGGGACGTGCCGCTTCAAACACTTCGCTAATGGCGCTGAGGAATTTTTCGAGAGCAATGCTGCCCAGTCCACTTCCCATGAGTTCGATAGCAGAAGAGCGCAGCACGGCGCCGGGTAGAGTGATGTTTGACCCACTGGCGGACCCGACTTGAATGAAACGCAGGGGAACAGCCTCCTTGGCTTCTTTAGCAGCTGCAATCAGTAATTTTTCAGCGCTGCTACCCCACAGATAATCTAAAACAACATCGACTCGATCCTTCGCAAATTGCGTCCTGAAAGCCTCTTCGAGTGCATTCGCATCTTGCTCCAGCGAAATAACCACATCGGCACCGAGCCCCAGTAAAGACTCGAGCACAGCTGGATTGCGACCGCTTGCAATGACCTTCCTTGCACCTAGGTATTTTGCGATTTGAACTGCTAGAGAACCAGCGATCCCAGTCGCTCCGTTGATCAAAACAACTTGCCCCTTAGAAAATTTCGCCCTTTCCTTAAGAGCTGCCCAAGAGGACATGCCTGGATTGGCCAGCGCTGCGGCACTTAGGTCGTCCAGGTAGTCAGGCAGCATGATGCAATGCGAGCTTCGTGCGATCGTGCATTCAGCCATGCCACCGAAAGGCGCTTCCGGCATTATGAAATAGACGCGGCGCCCATTAGCAAGGCGCCCAACCCCGTCGACTCCCGCAATAAAGGGAAGCTTCCCGGAGGAACTATAATGCGTTCCTGAAGCACGTCCTCTGCTTAGCTGACTTAAAGCCGATGCGGTGACCGTAATTCGGAGTTCACCATCACCAGGGGTCGGTTCCATAAAATCCCCGTAGATCGGGGTTCTACCGGCTTCCCATACAATTGCTGCTTTCATTGCTTGTTCTCCGCAAACAGGAGTTTGACTGCCAAAATTCCAAAAACGCTTGCTGTGACTTTGCTTAAATGTTTTTGAAAACTACGACTTCTTTGCAAGTAATCGCGTGCGTATCAAAAAAGTACTGCGTAGCTAAGGTTGATGAGAGTTCCCGAAACAATGAAAATGGCTCCCAGGAAAAACGTTTGCTGAATCAGCGAACCACGTTCGGCATGAATAAATTGAGGAAGAAATGCCAGGAAAAAAAGCGCAACCTTTGGATTTAAAATATTCGTGAGCACACCTCGTAGAAAGTTCGCTTGCACTTTTAAGTTTGAACTCTGGACATTTTCAAAATCAATAGTTCCATTTTTCAAAGATTGATAAGCGAGGAAGAAGAGATAAGCTGCGCCCGCCAACTTCACAGCATGGAAGGCCATCGGATAGTATGTCAAAAGCTCAGCAAGTCCAAAAGCTACTGCACAAATGTGAAAGATGATGCCAAAACTGACACCAAACGCCGCGGATATCCCACCTTTTAAGCCACCTCCGATACTCTGCGTCGCCACAAACAAAACGTCACTCCCAGGCGTGAGATTGAGAATAACTGTGGCTACCAGAAACGTCAGCAATTCACCGAATTCTAACATAAATTTCCCTCCCCTAGTCTAGAATCGAGGCAACAGGGTATACACGCTTGGTCTAATTATCGCCATAGTTTTGCGCTCCGCGTTAAAGCTTCGATTACGACGAGATCCATTACTCTTCAAACTTGCCTAACTAACTATTTTCATATCTATCTTCATATTTTAAATTATGCCAATCAGACCTTTGCCAATTCCATTTCATGAGCCCTGCAGTTCTTTTCTCCATTCCTTCTCTGTCTTTTTGGTATAGTTACGAACCTAAGGAGCCTATTCCTCAAGAGTCAAAAACTTTCTAACACAACCTTAAGGAAGCGTGTGCTGATACCTTCTTTAAAAAGATCTTACGGAGAGTTAAGGGCAAGCTCTCGCTAGCTAGCCCCTGTCAGCAAATGCTCGTACTTAAGAACCGTCACATCCTCTTCCGTAACCAAAGTACCCTGCAATAATGGGCTGACATGCTCCAAGAATTTTCTAATATGCTCTTCGGTGTCGGTAATTTCGACGATGATGGGCAGATCCGTAGAAAGCTTAAGAATGTGGTCCTCATGAATGACGCTACTTGCCCCAAAACCAGCAATACCCCTCAAAGTTGTACAACCCGCTAGCCCCATATCCCGCGCTAACTTTAGAATTTCCGAGTACAACGGAGTATGCTTCACCTTATCTGTCTGCCCAAAATAAATCCTTAGTAGCTTATGGGCACCGTGCAAAGATCGCTTTTTCATGTTCACCTCTTTTCCTGCGGAAACCTTTTGGCTAGTGGGTCCACTCTTTGTATTTTTAGAACCATAATGGAGGACAAGAATATCTTGGATAGTAAAGAAAGCCCTTTCAAGAGCTTTAGAAATAGAGTTGAGAAAATTTCTTAAACGATCTTCTTCGTCCACGAGTTCGATCAGCACAGGCCTCTCACCCGCGCAATCCATGCTTATTTCTGTATGTACAATACGTTTCCGACCATAGCCTTCCAAACCACGGAGGACCGTACACCCGGCAAGTTTCTGCGATCGCGCAGTTTCTAAAATATAGGCGTGTCTAGTCGCTGTCGTGGTGGGTGCCATAATAGCAAGAAAGGTGATGCTATGAAAGCGAAGCGTGTTTCCATTTTCATCAATGAATCTGATACGTGGCATGGGCGTCCACTTTTTTTGGAAATCTTAATGATTTTGAAAAAAGGTGGCATCGCGGGTGGCACAGTCGTACGTGGCGTTGCGGGTTTTACGCAGGAAAAGGGCATTTCAAGCACCTCCTTAGTGGACACCGGCAGTGGTCTACTTCCCCTAGTTGTTGAGTTCCTTGAAACTGAAAAGAAAGTTGAAAAAATTCTTCCGCTAGTTATAAACATGGTTGGCAACCGTTTGATTTCAGTCTGTGATGCCGAAATTCTTCACGGCGGCAGCTTTCGCTAGCCCTCAGAGAAAACTACTAAGCTTCACTGACAAGCCAATATCTATCACAACCGAATGAGCCAGGGATTCCATGACCCAATTATCACTCAAAAAACCTTCGTGGCCGCAGTTATTTAAAAAAGGCATGGTGAAAACACTAAACGGCATGGGCATCATGACTACGGAGCTCTCCCCGCCTTCCAAAGAATTTGTCGAATTTGCAAAGCTTGCCAAACAAGCTCTCTTGGACGTCGGATGCGCCTTTGGTTCCGCAACTTTTCCAGCTGTGGAAAATGGCAGCACCGTTATCGCTTGTGACATTGAGAAACAGCATCTTGATTTTATTGCTGAACACGTTGACAGAGATCAGAAAGACCATCTACGTCTGCTGCAAGCTAGTTTTCCTCACGAACTTTCTTTTCCAGCTCATTCGCTCTCCGGCATACATATCGCAATGGTTTTGCATTTCATGACAGGCGAAGAGATTGAAGCCAGCCTCCGCAAGTGTTTTGAATGGTTGGAAAGGGGTGGAAAAATCTTTGTCGTCAATATGACAACAGACCTTGGGATCTATAGAAATGACGATCTCAAGTCTGAATATCTAAGACGGCAACGCTTAGGCCATAAATGGCCAGGCGAAATTCAGCAGCGCGCATTTGCCAGAGAGGACTGGGCCAATCAATTGCCGGAACTAGCTCACTTCTTAGATAGCGAACAGCTGAGATGCGTCCTTGAGGAAATCGGCTTTGTATTAGAATGGATGGACTATTTTTGTTATCAAGATATTCCTGATGAATACAAAACCAATGGTAAGGAATATATTGGATTGGTTGCGCAAAAATTTTGACGAGAGGATAGCCCAAGGCGGAGAAGGGGTGTCGAAGAGGACGGTTTGCTCACACGTTTTTATTCCGTTAATCACGAACTTGTACTTGTACTCGTGGGGGATAATTCGACTCGATGTCAGAAACACAAAAACGTAAACTACCTTATTCTATAGCCGAAATGGAAGGCCTGCTCGGCCGAGCTTTCCCCGAGGATGACATGACTGGGCCAGTACTCGGTGTTGATGATGACACCGTAGTCGCCTCGAATGTCGCTAGCCTGCTCACTAGCCCCAGTACGGTTATCGGCACTGCAGAAAGAAATGGCCAGTTCGTGGCCATAAGTGTCGCAATACCTAAAGGCGAATTAGACCCCAATAATCCAGACCTAGAAACGGCATATGTCTACTACACGGCTGTCGAGCCTTCGCTGCAAGGCGGCGGATTAGTCGCAGACGCATCCCGCTCGCTCGAATCGCAACTGAAGGAACTATAGTTTTCAAGAAAAATAA
>PLEQ01000214.1 GCA_003136475.1 Deltaproteobacteria bacterium | reverse complement strand
ATAAGATGCGCTTGCCCAAAGTTCCAAGAGTGCTTCCTTAAAAAATTTTGTCTGTGATGATAAACGACTGAGCCCACTGCGATCACTGATATTATAAAGGTTACTCACATAGAAAGACGTGTCCTGCAGTTTGCCCGGGCTAGGAAGGCCGAGCAAGATGCCGAAATACTGACGTCCTGCATAGAGTGGCACCGACTGGCCTGTGACGAGAGAGGCGAGCTCTAAAGTGCGGTTGTTATAACCGATACCGTTGTAGAAATATTCAAGTCCGATATCGAGATGTTTTTGTTCCGCATACTGCAAGGGATATTTGACTCCGGCAACGAGCTGCGGAATCCACTGTTTCTTGCGGGAATAGGTTTGCAAGGGTCTTAAGTCGGCAGGCCCTTCTCGATAGAAAGTCATTTTTTGATTCGTCGACATAACGAATTCGGCATAGACATCGACCGGCCCCAGTCCCATAGAGACATCGCTTGCCAGGATGGCTGCCTTGCCTTCACGACCGTAGGCCGTTGCTGAAAGCTCTGCGCGATGCACGAGTAATTCAACACGGAGTGCGGCTCCCGGTTTTTTATAAATACCTAAACTATCGACATCGATAATTGCATAGAAGTTTGCACCCTCTTTTTCCCACGGATAGTGGAATTTAAAAAGATTGGTTCCTAAGCGATAATCATACGATGCCAGTGGGTCTATAACCGATGGCGCTAAAACATCACTGGGATTCCACAGGCGTCCGGTTCCCCACTTCACATGCTGTCTACCGAGTGTCACATACACCCGCTTGTCCCAACCGGCAATCTTTATCCAGATCTCATCGAAGTCGAAACGGGGTCCAGCAGCATCTGCAAGATCCTCTGCTAAGGTAGGATCCGGATGAATGGTTCGCATACGGACAAAACCGCGGGTCTCTTCATTAGGACGGGCATCGAGGTAGGTATAGAGAGTGGTGTCATATTCATAGAGAGCCTCTCCCACTGTGCTGTTCTCGAGTATAGCTCCTACAGTATCGATGGAAAGCCTGCCACCCAGTGTCAGATTATCTTTAATGCTCGGTTCGTCTTTTTTAGGCGCGGGGGCACTAGCAAAAATATCTTGATCACGGGCTTCATCAGCATAGACCAAACTTGAAAAGGCAAACAACAGCAAGCATAGGAACTTCATGTNNAATAGAAATTTTATAGTAGACCAGTTTTGTTTGGCGTTCAAATCATTAGCTCGTCATCACCGCGCCGTTAGGCGGTCAAGTGATCTCAGTGTGTTTAGCAATTCAGATAAAAATAAATCACAGACATTTATGTTTTATATATTCAAACAAAATTAATTTCAAAATTAGTAACACTCTTCCAAACTCGGAATTTTAGTTCCTATTGTCTTGCAGTGTATAAATTTGCAACATATAACAGCAAACGTAAAAGCATTTCTTAGTGAGTTTTGGGAATCTTGATCAACTTTAACTGGAAGGAACCAGCAATGAAAACTTTTTTTAAAAATTTCATTAGCCTTTCTTTGGTGTTTTCGTTTTCATCACGAGCCGTCTTTGCTGTTGAATGCCCACCTTTTTCTGAGGTTCAAACTAAATCAGCAGAATTTTTGAGCAAAGGGGTTACTGAACCTGAACAATTTGATAAGGCGTTTGAGTATATTGAAGAGAACTTAAATAAGTGCAGGGATATATTTTCTGACGAGATACTGAATGCTTTAGATGGCCTTGCCATGGGAGTAACCATTCAACAGAATCTGCCCAAACTTGACGAGCGTTTGAGTAAACAATCATCTGCTCTCGAAGAGGCAAAAAATCAGACTGCGATCGAGTCGGAGGTTCTTAGTGAACTGAGTGCGTTGCGAGATGAGTACGATAAAGTTGGGATCTATGTGGATGTCGTGTTTTTACCGGAATCACAGAAATCGGCTTGGACGACCTTCGATTCAAACCTTAGTAAGAATGTTACGGCAGCCCAAAAAAAGCTGGCATCTTTCCATCATCGAGATGGTGAGGTGGCTGGAATTCTCGCAGGTGAAGTCGCAGGTCGTGTCGAAGGGTGTCGTATGGGAGTTGAAAAGGTTCAGAAGAATGTCGAAAGTATTCTCAAAACCTATACTGATGAGCCAACCTCTTCTCAATTTACGCAACTCCTCGACGAATTAGTAGCTGAGTTTGACAAGGCAAATGATAAAGCCCTGGGGATGAAAAAGATTGATGGTAAAACTCAACTTACAGGTGCGCACGAGAATATTAGAAAAGCCGCCAAACTTATAATCAGAAATTTTATGAGTACTATTGTGATTCCAACTGCATCGAGTGTGGATAAGGCATGTCCCTAACAGTCAGGTTTTGATTGAACGAGCTTGGTGCTAGTAAAGTTTATAAAATTAAAGAAGCGCACTCGGAAATGAGTGTGCTTCTAACTGTATCAGGAGTCATGATATGTGGTCTTTATTTATAAAGCGATCGCTTCTAGCTGTCTGCTTGACGCTTGCGAGTTGGCTATTGAGTCCGGTGATTTTTGCAGAACAGCTTCAAGAGTCTACAGATCAGGATTCTAAAGATTTCGAAATGGATCAGCAGGGTACCGAGGCGCAAGGACAGCCTGTGCTGACAAACAGCTCGATGAACCAAGCGCACTGCGTAAAGGGTATTGAAGAGCTCGCTCAGCGGCTTGCAGTCTATACTTGGTATAACAGTGAAAGTCATTTTGGATCATCTTTCGGGCCTTGGGTGCGGCTTAATACACGCGCTTGGGCTCAAACTTTTAGCGATCAGACGGGAATCGCAACGCGGTTTTTGACGCCGGCTGAAGAGCTTCTGGAACTTGCCAATATCNNCGGATCAAAATATTTGCTCTGAGACGCAAATACAAGAGCTCGACAAAATCTACCGTGAGGCAGACCAATTGGCTAAGCAGTTTCAAGAATTCGACAGAGATTTCTTTAAGAACAATCTTTTGATTGGCGTTTCTGCTGCTGCTGGGACTCTGGTGGTGCTTACAGGTGGTCTGATTCTCGCGAATCGTAATTTGAGGAAGGCGTTTTCCAATCTAAGACAACCTGAGAAAATCACGCTAACTCTCGAGAAAATTAAAGCGCAAATTACAGGCGACCAAAAAAATGTGAGGAAGATAAGNNAAGAAGGATCACTCTATGAGACAAAATCTAGTAATCTTGAGAATCCTAAGTCTTGTCAGCTTTTTCTTTCTTGTCAGTTGTGGCATTTCGACAGTGGTTGACGAGTCTGAACAAACGGAAGCTTCTGAAAGGGGCTCTGACAGTGATAAACCGCAAAGGAAAAATGAGGAAAGCCCCAAACGTGACGCCAATAACAAACCGCTGCCTGAAAACTCCTGTCCTCCTGATCAAAAGTGGGTCCTAGATAAGGGGTGTGTTCCCCTTTGGGATTTGCTAACGAGTGTCAGAAAAAAAATTAATGATCCGACCTATGCACCGACGCAAAATTTCTCAGGTCTGAAGAAAAATGCACTGAAGCAATTGATCCAAGATTTAGCGTTGCATGATAACGCTGTCTTTCAGAAGTCAGCGGAAGAGATGCTTAATGGACGACAAGGGAAGTTCGGTATTAGACAAAAGCTGGGCTTAGCCAAACTGAATTTGAGTGGTTCGGGACTAGAAGGTCGCAAGCACGCTCGATTTCTTACGGGATTCAAGCTGACAGTTCTTGAAAATCTTACTTTTATGCAAAGTATGAAAGACAGGTGTCTCGACGATGCGTCCAGTCCTGACTTTGATGCCTGCATAGGAGACGCAAGCTTGGTACTCGAAAAAATAGAAAAATTGGACCTTAGCCTACCATGATTGGCTAACTCTGCGAGGTTCTTTGCGCCTGGGTTGCCCAACGCCAGGCTAAACCCAGCAGGAGTATCTGACAGAGGAGTAGCGGTATAAGGGAAAAAATGCCAGGCAGGAGGAAGAACTGTCCGAGGTTGTAAGCACTGGAACGGAAGGCAGAGAAGCGTTGCAGTTGCAGGTAATGTTCAACCGGATAGTTGGTGTTGATAGCTAGCATACCATTACGAAAAAGAGGAAAGAGATAGTCCCAAAATGGGCTCGAGTACTTTTCATCGGGAATCAAAACGACGCTGGTGGCGATCAAGTCGTAAAAGACTCCGACCAGACCGAGGCACCAAAGACCAGGGTGCCGTAACCACTTCGGTGGCAAGAAGAGGATCGGTACAAATAGGAGAATGAGTGCTGGAACTATATGGCGCGGTCCAAAACAGGCGCCACCAGTCCAGTAGAAGTAGGAGGCGTTGGTCAATAAGAGAAAGCCAAAACTCGCAAAACAGGGAATGAGCCAGGGTCGGCGCTCGCGCTTCAACCATGCAAAGACGAGCCCGACAAATGAAAAAAGAAAGATCGGATTGTAGTAGAAAAGGCCGCGATATTCAGAGAAGGTTAAATGGTAAAGCGCTTCAAGAGAGGGTAAGGTGATGCCAAAAAAACCGGATTTCATTCCGTCAAAGAGCGTGCCATGCAAAAAACCGTAGCTGAGATGCCACGGTGCACCAAACGCTATAGTGTTGTACCAAGCAAACAGCAAGGCTACGATCCCCAGCGGGAGGAAAATAAAGAAAGATTCTTTCTTGCGCAGTTGGTAGCAGAGATACAAGTATGTCAGAGCAAAAAACGGCGTCACCGTATATTCTAGCAAGCATGCAAACGCGAGCAGAGAAGCTAGGGCATAATATTGCAAGCGACTGAGCTTTCCAAGCTGTCGCAAATAATAAAAGCTGAGGAAGAGTATATTGCCAGCCATTTGATGTGCAAATAAGACGGTGGAGTACGCAAAAACCAAGGTCCCTGTAAAACAAAGTGCCGTGAGACTGAAAGCTAGAAACGCATGTGTCTCCCCGAGTATTTCTACAGCAAGTTTGAAAAAGCGGCTTGCGGTCCAGGCCGTAAACACCGACATCAGGAGGAACGTAAGCAAATACAACTTGGAAAGAAACTCGGTTCGCGGACTCAGATCAAAAAGCTGAAAGATGGGACGAGTGAAGATCAGAACGAAGGCGCCCAAAAACGATAAACCTGGTGCTTTATCGGAATAGAAGTGGCCGTTGTAGAAAGATTTGTCGATCGTATTCAACTGGTAGCGGTCGATCTTTACCGACGCGCTTTCACTGAGCGCAAGAGCCAAATCCAGTCGTGAATTGACGTTGGCGCTTGGTCCCTGGAAAAAATAAGCGCTCGAAATCAGGACATAGAAGAAAATAATGATCCCCAATCGTGTCGCCATAATTTCTCCGTAATAGCTTGCCTTTCATTATGACATGCTTGCGTCTGGCGGCTTATTAGAAAACTTGGGCTGATTTAAGAGCTATTTTATAGATGGTTTTAGCTTAGGTTCGGCAAAGATGCTGATATTTCCGGCCTAAGATAGCAAAAATCTCCCGCCTGGTGAGTGAGGTGCGCACTTTACGCTGTAAATTTTTTATTACAGATCTAGCCTTAGAAATTAAAAAATATCCTTTAATTTTAGTATTATACAATTTGGCCCATGTTTTGCTTCAGGAGAGTGTCTTTGATAGATTCATTGAATAAGGAATACGCAAATGAAAATTTTACTCATCACCCTAGCCCTTTTAGCTCCAAGCTTAGCTTTTTCCGAGCAAATGGAAAAAGTTTCTAAAGTCGATGGTCAGCTCGTTAAAGTCGGTGAAAAAAATGACTACGAGTACGCCTACAAGAAATGGAACGTCGGATTGAACGCGTTCGTATTGCCAGCGAATGTTTTTTCGGTTTCCTGTAGCTATGCGTTTACGGAACATCTCGCTGCCCGCGTGGGTGTCGCTTATGACGCCGATACTAAGGTTGAAAATACATCTGTGAGCTTCGGTGTGCCGATCTACTTCAAAAAAGTCTACAACGGGTTTTTCGTAGAACCAGGGGTTGACTCCAAAGTGGGTCTCTACACTGCCGGTGGCTACCACTGGATGTGGGATAGCGGCTTTAACGCCTATATCGGTCTTGGTCTCGCTAGACGTGGGGGCGTCGGTCTCTTGCAAGTCGCTTATGCGTTTGATACTCCGTCAAAGTTCTAAGCTTCTAATTTTTCAGACCATACGAAGAGATTTGCNNAGGGTAACATTGCCTTGAGTGTGAGCCAGAACTTTCTTAATATAATCTATTTCCAAATTTTTACGATATTCGCGTAGCGGCAGAAAAGTATCGTTATCTTCCGTGACGGGGAGCTCTCCTGCGGGGTGATACGACGTGAGATCTTTCATGGCCTTAGCGAGGCCCAGGATAGCAG
>PLEQ01000376.1 GCA_003136475.1 Deltaproteobacteria bacterium | reverse complement strand
GCCTCGAATGCTAATAGGCTGCCTTAAAAACGTACTAAAAGCTTTTTCGACACGATCCTGGATACTGTCACCGTTTTGTTGGGACTGGAATCCATTATACTCTGTTCCAACATAAGCAAGATCTGCGCGGTATTTTTGTATATTTTGATTCTGCACTTCAATTTACTTTGAATCTATCAGGTTTCGAACATNNCCAATGAAGTCGTGAACTCGACAAACGGTGCGACATAGATAAATCCTAAACCGGTCACAGCCGCAAGACTTTTTGGAGATTTTTCGTCAAATTGGTTCAAGAGGAAATCGACAGCAATACTGAAGCTCAAGCTTTTGTTCCATCCGCTATTGACCAAATCTTGCGCTGGCTGGGCCGTGTTTGCTTTCGGTGTCGTGGTTGGAGTCGTTGTTGTTTGAGTGCTTGTTGCCGTCGAAATGCTCTGCAAACGCACTTCCTCGTAATACAGCTCCTCATAACCCAGCGAGAAGTTAAACACGACATACCGGTTATTAAACGGAAGGACTTGAGCAGACAGGTAAATTTGGTAAGGGAAAAGCGTCAGACTAGTCGGTCCGGAGGGATCCACCGTGAATTGACCTCCCGACTCCCGCACCGCGTGACCGTTTGCCGAGTAAAAGGAGAGCTTAATGCCCGCACCAAAGATCGTATAGGGTAGGCGTCCCAACTTATAGGTCACAGCAAAGGATGGATAATAAGTCGTCTGCCCGTAGAGCTCGTTATACTCTTTGAGATTGTTGAAAGTAGGTTTAACAACCCCGAGATTAAGTTCGTAACCACCAGGATCCCATTGCAAAAATGAGTTTGATGCAGCAGACTGAGTCCAACGGGTCCCCGGAGCGTCGCCATCTTCAGCCTGACGTGGGTACAAGCGAACGACTGCACCCAAAAGAGAACTGTAAAAGCAGGCAAATACGAGCAAGAACCGGTATATTCTCATGTACGGACATCTCCGCGTGACTTTTCTAGCTATGAACCTTATACGACCCCGTCAATGGGATCTTCGACACTCCACTAAGTATTCTAATATCTGAACAGCATTCGTCGCAGCCCCTTTTTTCAAATTGTCGGCAACAGTCCAGAATTGAAGCCACTTGGCGCGCTTTTGGCCATTTAGGNNAAAAAGACTTCTTTGCGACCCGCTACGGACCGAGGGGTTGGAAAGTCCAGCTTCTGATCATCAGGAATATAAATGGGCGCCTTTGCCTCACGCAGTACTTTGCGCAGCTCATCCAAGCTTACCGCTTCTCCAAGCTGAACGCTTACGGCCTCTGAATGACAATTATACACAGGAACACGAACCGTTGTCGGCATAATGGGAAGTTCGGGTTGCTTGAGAACTTTGCGCAGTTCTTCGATAATCTTGAGTTCTTCCTCGCAATACCCAGATTCAGCAATGGGACCTATATAGGGAATGATATTAAAAGCAATCGGGTGATCGTAGATTTGAGCTTGGACGTCCTCAAATTTCATGTGAGCTTCCATCTGCGTGGAAAGTTCTTTAATACCTTTTTGGCCCGAGCCAGAAACAGATTGAAACGTTGCGACTTGAACAAATTCAAGCCCGAAAGCATCGCGCAGAGGTTTCAAACACACAGCTAGCTGAATCAGCGCACAGTTAGGATTTGCGATAATACCACCTGTAAAATTTTCCAAAACATCGCCATTGACTTCTGGAATCACGAGAGGAATATCTTTTTCCATGCGCCAAGCACTACTGTTATCAATGACGATGGGACCACCTTCAGCGCAGATGCTTTTGGCATTTTCCCGCGAAAACGTTCCCCCTGCGCTCATGAGCACATAGTCACACTTACGCACCTCTGCGAGATGAAAAGCTTTCACAATAACAGACTTGTCATGAAACGACAGCACTTCCCCTGCCGAACGCGGAGATGCAAACGGGACAAGCTCGCAATTTTCTAATTTCGACTCGCTAAGATCGCTCACGATTTCACGACCGACGGCACCGGTCGCACCGATAACTGCTATTCTCATTTTCGACCCTCCTCATCTTCCTCTTCAGCGAACAAACTTGGTTCCATAGAACCGGGCTCCATGATCGAAGAGTCTTGATCCAATTGTTGAAAAATTTCATCTTCATCCGTAGCTTTTTTCCATCCGAAGACCCACTCAATGATGCCGCTCAACGCATAGACTAGGAAAAATATAAACCCCGCAAGTGCCGGCTTATACGCTGCAACTCCGACCACCACGACCAATATGGCAAGGAGCCGAAAAGGTTTGATCGATCGAAACTTAACCGACTTATGAGAGCGGTAACGGACATTACTCACCATCAGAACAGCCAGCAACGGTGCCACGCTAAGCAAGAATCCGATATGGAAGCTCTCTCCTGTTATCCACTCACACACTTTCTGCAGCAACCAGACTTGCTGCCCGAAGTCCTCAACTTTTAACTCGGCCATCAACCCGACAAAACAGGCAATAACACCGGCAGCCATCGGAATCGGCAGGCCTGTAAAATCATCATTCGCCTTACCTATCGAACTTTGAACATTAAAACGAGCGAGTCGCAAAGCCCCACAAGCTAAGAAAATAAAACAGACGATCCAACCGGGACGCCCGACCGTATTCAAACCAAACTGATACATTAAAAATGCCGGCGCCAAGCCAAAAGAGACCAGATCGCAAAGGGAGTCATATTGAACGCCGAATTCACTCGAACCACTCGTCAAGCGCGCTATACGCCCATCGAGGATGTCAAATATTGCGGCTAGTAAAATGGCTCCCGACGCCCACACAAAATCGCCTTGCATCGATTTAACAATCGAGAAAAAGCCAAAGAACAAATTACCGGTGGTCAAAAGATTGGGAAGCACATAAACCGCGCCACCGATAGCCGGACGGATATTTCTTCGTTTATGAGACATGGGGATCCTTTAAATTCAATTTTTCTTCGACGGTCGACTTCTTAAAATAAGCAGGCAAGATCATCCGGCTCTGTAATGAGCACAGATCCAGGGTCTCAGCCTTCGCTATCAGGCCGTCCATTGCAATCTGCATAAATTCAGCCATGGCATACTCACGAATCCGCAGACCCAGTTTTAAAAACCAGTCTCTAAGCGAAAATTCCGTAGCGATGAGGCAAAAACTCGATTCCGAATGAGCCTTTAAAACCGTTTCTGCCGCTTCCGAAAACAAGACGATAGATGCGTAGCAAACCTTAGCTTCTTCATCCTGCGAGCAAAGAAAAGCTTCGCGCCGGCTTATAGGAAGTAGGACTACGATTTTTTGCGGGGCATGCGTTCGCGCAAGCTCCGCTTGTCCTTCAGCGAGCGAAGACAAGCCTACCAAGACATTATCCTTACGTGCGGCTTGAAAGCCATAAGCCCAAGCCAGACCCACTTTGATGCCCGTGAAGGAGCCTGGTCCGCAAGAGACAACTACGGATCGAATGTCATGGATCTCTTTACCTAGCTCGCTTAGCCCTTCGGCAAGCATACGACAGATTGCTGAATCAGCTGCCGCTTTCTGAGCTTGAATACGAACGAAGGGTTGTACGCGCTTGCCTACTGCCTCATACGAAACGAGTGCCAGTGCAGCTCCCGATAAAGTTGTATCTATAAAAAGAGTGAGTGTCATTTAAAACGCCCGACCACATCTTGCAGCATAGACGCCCAAAAGCGGCTTAAATCGTTATAAGTTGCCANNGTCACAAAACCTATTTTGTGAAAGTTCTCCACAAAGGCCACATTCAACCTTCTTCTGAAGACCACTTCTATCCCTGTCATAAAGAGTTTGCCCCCATCGAGAGCGGGAATCGGAAAGAGGTTTAAAACACCCAAATTGATACTGACGAGAGCCATGGAAGTCAAGAATGACTGCAGCCCCAATTTAGCAGACTCCCCGGCCATCTTGGCGATCAGAATGGGGCCACCGAGAACCTTCAACGGCACGGCTCCCGAAAACAAGCCTCCGATAACCCGTACAATCTCTAGCGACTGCTGACCTGTGGTAACGCTTGCAAACTTGAGTGCCGAAAGAAGATCCGGATAGATTTCGACATAAGGTGGAGGAGGCACCAAAGCCCCGAGAAAGCTCACTGGCAAAAGATACGCAGTTGCCTTACCAGCAGGTTTTTGAACCTCCACAGGGCGCAGATCCAGGTCCACAGCCATCACAGATTCGCCACGTTGGACATTCAAATGGACATGCGCTTTTTCATTCTTTTGCAAGAGTTCAGAGAGACCATAGATATCGGACAATTCAACGCCTTCAAAACTGAGTAAGCGATCGCCTTTCTTCAAAACGTGATCGACAGGCTCTTCGGTTGACGCAATCGTCAATTGACTGTCGCGAATACCAAGCAAGCGTGCGAGATCATCACCGGTGAGTTTCGGATGCGACGCGGTCCACCACGGATCGGTTCTTAGACGCTTCCTTTCCGTCGTTTGACTGTTTAAGGCACTGACATCCATCCATAAGGACTCCGCTTTGTTTTGATAGGCATAATCTAAGGCCTCGCAAAAATCGTCCCAGGTCTTAGTTAGAAATTCCTTATCTCCAACACCGACCTTATGGATTTCCTGAGCATCTTGGATACCGCTTGTGCGTGCCATGGAAGGTGTGGCTAACAAGCTTAGATAAGGGGGGAGAAACCCGTAGCCGATGCCAATGCGTCCCCGTTTTTGATTTTTACCAGACATATCCTCAAGCATGACGACCTGGGGTACCACGGAAAGGTGCAAGGTTTTGTGCTCACGAACCAATTCGAGGTCCAATTTTTGCTCGGGAGCTAAAGAAATCGCTTCTTGAAGATCGGTCCAACTTGCAATTTTCTGACCGTTGACACCGATCACTTTATCACCAGACTTGAGTCCCGCTAAAGCTGCCGGGCTACCGTGACGAATTTGACCAATGATCGGAGAGGGGTGTTCTATCCCTTTCATGCCAAGAAAACTATAGACGACGATTGCCAGCCCGAAATTCGCCAGCGGTCCCGCAGCAATGGCGCACGCTTGCGCCAACCAAGACGCATTGTAAAATTCTTTACCGCGAAAGCTCTCAGGAACGTCTTCCGATTGCAGCATGCCGGCAAATTTTACAAACCCACCTAAGGGTAGCCAAGACAAACGNNCGATATTGCGTGCCCTTATGCTCAAAGCCCAGAAGCTTCGGTCCAAAACCTATGGAGAAGGTTTCCACACCGATACCAAAGGCTTTGCCTACAATAAAATGGCCAAATTCGTGTATAAAAACGAGCAGGCCCAGGAGAACGCCGATCGCCACGATGGGGTGCGACATCATTCCGGCTATGAACAATCCTAAACTCATGAATGATCCTAAAAAAATGGAAAATCGAGTTTCGTAATAAAAAGCACAAACCACATAACGGGTGCTGCAACTACAATAGAATCTGTCCGGTCTAATAAGCCCCCGTGGCCTGGAAAGATTGAACCTGAATCTTTAACACCACCGAAACGTTTCAACACCGACTCCATAAG
>PLEQ01000199.1 GCA_003136475.1 Deltaproteobacteria bacterium | reverse complement strand
TCCAAGGTGGCCGTACCCGAAGGCAGGTTGATCGCACTTTTTTCTATCGCGCTGATGAGATATTTGAAGGTTTCCAGCGGGCGTTTGAGCAGATCAGAGAATTCTAAGACTCCGCGATTTGCTTCCACAATGGGGCCAATGTACTGATGAAAGTTTATCGACTGCAAAATTGCAGGCAAATTGAGATAGTTTNNGGCGTCGATCGACATTTGAGGTTCTACCGTCGAAATACCAACGCGGTACTGCTTCGAAAAGAAGAAACGTTCCACTTGCACATGACGGAAGACCTTCTGTAGATCGCCATGGTAAGAATTCAATAAATGTTCAAAAATCTCCTGATTCTTCTTGGAAAGACCATTCCCCATCACGTGTGGCGGTAGACTTACGGCATCTTGGCTGCAATTTTCGAGGCGAGCAAGCCATGAGCGGAGTAAGTCCTCGCGGTGTGGCATGGGAAGTACAAACAACGGGTTTTCTTTGAATTCAGAGCTGAGCTTTGCTGCAATTTTTCCTTCCTCAAGCAAGGCGAAGGAACTCTTATTCAACCCGCTTTGGCCATATTTTTGAAAACCAATAGATTGGCCATCCATTGCTGGGTAGCTGTCTTTGTCGGTTGGAAAAATCCAATTAAACCGGTAAACCGTCCCCTCGTCGGTTTTGCTATAAGCTTCCATAGCATTGGCGATGGTTTCGACAGTGGAGGATTTTGCGGAACCATTCGGCCCATGGAACAAAGTGAGCAAGGAGTTAAAACCATTACGCGCAAAGTTTTTCAAAATGTAATAAAATTCATTTTGAAACTGTTCTCCGCCTATGATGGGGCCTGAACGTTCGGTACCGATGTTGAAGAGTCGGAAGCGAATATCTTGGGAGTGGAAGAGGCTTTCGACGGTTTCTGTGCCAAAGTAGGTGAAGGCGTCCAGTAGGTATTGTGAAGAATTACGAATGAACTTTCGGGGGTTGCGGGCGAGCAGGTCAATATAGTCTTGAAAGCTCATCAGTACATTGCGCTTCAAGAAGACATCTCGAAACTGAAGGGTGATGTCATCCATATAGGTGCGGTCATCTGGCATTATGTCCTCACTCGGTCGGAAATATTCTTGACTCGTTCTTTCTATTATATACCGACACAAATCCATTTTGCGAACTCAAGATATTCCTATACACAGATGAGGTGTTCTCAAGCTGCCCAGGATAGTGTTGGCGTGCAAGCTCTTTCTGAATGGGCTAATGATCGAATTTGCATCAAACTCGAACTAGGCAATTAACGTTTTTGTTTTTTACTTAAACCCCTAAAGAGGAGTATTGTGGAGTGAAGAAGATCTTTATTCTCGATACTAACATTTTGCTCAACGGTCCGAACAGTATTTTCAAATTCGATGATAACGATGTCGTGATTCCGATATCGGTCATTGAGGAAATCGACCACTTCAAGAAAGATCAGACGGAGACGGGACGCAACGCTCGAGAAGTCTCCCGTATACTCGATAAACTTCGCAAACGTGGCACTTTGTCGCAAGGCATCCCCTTATTCGAAAATCAAAAAGAGTCTGGCCATCTTTTTGTTTACCTCGGCCAGGACATGGATATACTCCCTGAGTTGCTCGAGAATAGTACGGACAACCACATTCTAGCGATCGGCCTTACCCTTCAGAAAAAGTTCAAGGGTAAAAGAAAAGTCATAATTATCACCAAGGACTCGAATCTTCGGATTAAATCGGATGCCTTCGGTATCGAATCCGAAGATTTTGAAGCCGATAAAGTGGACATTTCCCACCTTTATACGGGGGTTCGACAACTTAAGGTCCCGGCGTCTGTCGTTCATGATCTTTATAAGAAAGGCGCTCTCAGCCCCGAGGAACTGGCTTTTACCGACCAAGCCGCTGCTAACGAGTTCTTCATCATAGAAAATGACAAAGAACCCAATCAACAAGCCTATGGCATCTACGATTTTGATTCGAAGCGTATTCGTGTCCTCGAACCAAGAGCGGATAATGTATGGGGAATACACCCCAGAAACGTCGAACAGAAATTTGGTCTCTGGGCCCTTCTCGATGATCGCATCAAACTTGTAACCCTTTCGGGCGGTGCCGGAACTGGGAAAACCCTGCTGGCGATTGCAGCAGGTCTTTTGAAAACGACCGATGAAGATGTCTATGAGAAGTTACTTGTCGCTCGCCCGATCTTTGCGATGGGCAATGACCTTGGTTTTTTACCCGGTGACTTGGATGAAAAGCTCAATCCCTGGATGCAGCCTATTTATGATAGCCTGGACTTCCTCTTGGGGGGCAATATGCCGGTTCGGCAGAAGCGCTTTGGTAAGAGCTACCAGGAATTGATGAACCAAGGCCTCCTGGCTATTGAACCCCTAACCTACATCCGCGGTCGCTCACTACCGAACGCTTTTTTTATCGTGGATGAGTCGCAAAATCTCACGCCTCACGAGATCAAGACGATTTTGACGCGTGCCGGTGAAGGTACTAAAATCGTACTTACCGGCGATCCCTTTCAAATCGACAATCCCTACATCGACTCTACCAATAATGGCCTGACCTATGTCATTGAGCGGTTCAAGCACTCGAAACTCGCAGCCCACGTGAACCTGCGTCAAGGCGAACGAAGTGAACTAGCCACCCTTGCAGCGCAACTTTTGTAAAAAAATGAGGAATAGGATAGCAACCTATTCCTCGTACACAAGCTGGGCCTGTGTCCAAAAACTCATACCCTTTTGGGGTACTTAATAGGTCCACGACGTGACCCGTTCGCACAAGCACTCGCCGTACTAAGGCAGGTGTTTACTAGCATCGGTTTTAAAAAGTCGCCTCACCTCCCCCTCAGTCGCTCGCCTGAGATATAAGTTCCAATGAAGACTCTTCACGGCAGAGGTCCTCCAATGCCCCCCCCTTATAGAACTTCGCGTTTCCTTTTGAGAAACTTTAGATATTTTTAATAATCCTATAAAAACANNCTAGAGGGGATTTTTTTGGAAGTAATTGGACGTTCAGGGGCTCATCGCTTCAACAAAGTTAGGCTTGTTGGTGAAGGCGTAAACGAGATTACCACTATACAAGAGGCAGTGAGGCAGGCCGAGGATTTGGGATTGGATCTGATCCTCGTCAGTGGTGAAGTCACCCCACCGGTCGTGCGCATCGAAGACTTTAAGAAACTCGAATATGAAAAGAAAAAAGCTAAGAAGGCGAATAAACAGGCTGTTAGTACGCTTAAGGAAGTTCAGTTTAAAGTGAATATTTCGGAGCATGACCTGGCCACTAAGCTAGATAGGATACGAAAATTCTTAGAACGAGGAGACAAGGTTAAAATTTCAGTGAAACTCAAAGGTCGCGAACGGGAAAACCCCGAACGTGCTTTCGAACTCCTGCAGCGAGTTTGCACCTCTGTCGAATGCAAGGTGAATCTTATTCCCGGTCCGATTGCAATTTCAATTCTAGAGCCCATTAAGAAGATGACTAAAAAACCCCTCACTAAACAAGAATAGCCCCTAATTTCTCTCAAGCGACCCTTCCGATATTTTGCTTCTGTCACTACGAGGGGCCCCCTCTCTACATTGACGGACCGAAAAATTTAGCTTCTAATAAATAATAAGACGAATCTCAAATGAGATAGGTGGGAAAACCTTCAGGGTGACCTCCTATTGGAAACGATAGACTATTAAAGGAGTTGTTTTTAGATGAAAAGAATAGCTGAAAATCGATATCCTCATTCAGCGACACTTTTTAAATTTTGTAAGGAAGCCCTTTCCCTTCGCTATGAGGGAAACGTCAAGGTAATCGATCAAGATGTGGGTGCCATCCTCGGCTATGACCCAGCAGATTGTAGTCATTGGAAAAAAGGCAAGAAGAACATTCGCTCCTTGACCACTCTCAAAAATCTGGCTGATCACTTGCAGATCGACGAGCGTCTCTTGATCGAAATCGCATCTGGAAAAGTCGAGCTCGAAGAGGCGGTTTTTNNTAGCAATTTAAGAAGGCATTTTTTAAGAATCCCGAAAAATGGCAAAAAGAAGGAAGAACTAAGTCCTTTGAAGAACTGTTCGATCTCAATCGCGACGCTATCATCCACGTTGCCGAGCGCATTCTCCGAGAGGGACACTTCGAAGAAGCGCCCATCTATCTGCCGGAAGTGGTACAACTTTTTAAAAATGTTGAAATCATTAATGATGTCACCCTCACCAAGGGCTTGAGCATCGACTACACCAGCTCTGAACAAGAAACCCATGCTGTTATCCGCTATCATGGTTCTGAAATTAGACCTTATGTACGCTTCCTGATCGCTAAGGAAATTTTTATTTTCTTGTGTAGAAGTAAAAATGAAATCGTTCGGGACTTTCTTTTTTCTCCTGATGAAATCCTCGATATCCAAAGCAATATTTTCGCAGGTATTCTCTTGATTCCTGCGCACCACTTACGTAAGGANNGGAACACCTCGACTGCTCCCTCGATATTATCAGTCAACTGGCTCGGACCTTTTGGGTTTCCAAAGCCCTTATGAATAAGCGCCTGGGTGACTACATCGACCATCTCAACTAAAAAGCTCCCCGACTCAAGTCCTCAGCCACCCATCCGATAAACCATAGGCATCAGACAGAGATTCTCAATCTAGGAGCCGAAGGTGGCTAAGGAGTTTCGTTTAAAAAACGGAGCACTTTTTCTCGCTGTAGAGAGTGCTGGCGGTATTTATAATGCTTCGCAACTGGAATGCCTTGCCAAAGTTTGCGAAGAAAAAGCCCTTGTTGCAAAATTAACAGAAGATCAGCGCATCAGCATTGTTGTCCAAGAAAGTGAACTTGCTCACGTAGCCAAAACTCTCAACGAAGCCGGTATGGGCTTACGTCATTATCAAGACGGCATTCATCAAGCGAGTTCGTGCATCGGCGGTCTTTGCACCTTTAGCTGTCAGGATGCCTTGGCAACGTCCGTAAAACTTTCAGAAACACTTGCAAAAATAGAAACACTTACGCCGCTCAAAATTGGTATCAATGGCTGCCCTCGCAGCTGCGTGCCCACCCATACCTTGGACATTTCTCTCATCGGTGATGAGGGAGGCTACCAATTCTATCTTGGCGGTCGCAACCGCCAGTTGCCCGAACTGGGAACCTTTATGGCAGAAGATGTGCCAAAGGATCGCGTTCCGAGCTACGTCCTTAAGCTAATTGAGTTCTATAAAGAAAATGCCGCTGATACCGAAACACTGGGTGAGCTGATGGAAAGAATAGGACTTTCACCCTTTGTAAAAATACTAGAACCCTATAGCCAAAACGCCTTTGGCGAGATATTGGGGGACCCCATGGTCAGTGAATCTAATGAAAATGAAAAATTGCCCTTAGCAGGGCTGGATGAAAGCATCGTTGACGAAGATCCTAGCGTTCTACCGCAAGAAGCTAAGGCGGATGACAGCTCGTCCCGGAGCGGGAAGCTTTCGGATTATATCGAAGAACTCGAGGAATTTACGGACGAAGCTGAATTCGAAGAACAGAACTCGGAGAGTCTTCCGGTCGCCGCACCAAGTCGACCCCAAGTCCATGAAAGGGTGATGAGTACACTCGACGAACCCTGGGAATTTAGGCATGTCAGTGTTGATGATAAGAACGGTATCCTCTTGTCTTTTTCGAGCGGAGCCACGGTTCTACTTAAGATCGATAAGTCGACAGCCAACGGCAAGCGAACTTTCGGTTTTGGAACGAGTACCATTCAAGTTAGCTGGTCTGTACAGAAGATTGTCATCGAGTGTGGCGAAATAACGATCGGCTTACCTCGCAAAGCTCCCACCCGATAGCGCAAGCAAGGCTGCTCAGGTTTTTTCAGGACCATGGCGTTTAACAAGAGTCCNNCTTGTGTCGTAATGGACAGCATCAGTTCGGCATTGTCTAAGAAAAACGGTTTCAAATTCTCATAACGTTCCCGCAGTTGATAAGCCCAATAAAGCTGGCGTCGTGGATGCTGGTGAAAGACGATCACTTTTAAAACAGCAGTTTCATCTTCAGATAAATTGTAATCTGGCGCTTTGGAAAGCCACTCTCTAGCAATAGAGCGTAACTTCTCATCCAACTGCTGATGCTTTTTGCGAGCATCGATCAAATCGACACGTTGGANNCACTTTCAAATAATTCCTGAAAATGCTGCCAGGAGCCGGCAAGTAAATTAAGGCTTTTTATCCTTTTGCCAAAATGACGCAAAATCAGTTCGATCTGTTCAATCGGGTGCGTGTCGGTCAGCAGTCGTGCCGCTTCTTCCTCAGCATCCAACTCAGTCAAGCCCAAGCTGCGCTCTTGAATATACTCGTTTAAAACTTTTTCCCAAGCAGGGGTGCTCGAGGCCTGGCTTTTTGCTTTAGCATTGTCATTCCTATTCGCTTTTTGTGAAACAAACGGGAAAACAACGGCGTCACGTGGCGTAAGGTTTTGACGCTGGCTAATGTTCCAGTGATGACTCTCGAATTCAAAGCTCACCCGTAGCGAAGTGGAAGAGTTGCCTTCAGCCTGATGCAGTCGAATCATATTACGGTCAATCAAAGCGAGCAGGGCCTCTTTGAGCTTGTCCTCTTCAACACCAATCAGAGAGGAAAACTCTGCATACGTGGTGATGATTTCGTCCATCCCAGAAACCGAACAGTTCAACAGGTAGAGAATGATGGAATACTGACAGGAACTTAGCCCTGAGAGAGCGAGAATCTTAAAACCAGCGTCTTTCATGAAACGATTCAAATGCATTTTTCACCTTTCAAAAATCAGCTGCCAGTATAACTCACTCTATACTTTTAAAATTGGCAAGGATTTGCCCCGCGTCGACCTGGTCGCCTTCCCTTACTCTTATCTCAGAAATTGCACCCGGATGATGTGACGAAATTATAAATTCCATTTTCATAGAATCGAGAATAAAAAGCGACTGCTGTGCCTCGACCTTTTGCTCTGCCTGTACCAGAATTTTAAGGATCCGCCCGGGAACCGGCGAGGGAATCTGATCTTGCTTGCGGGCAAGTCCGCCTGTCTGCTGAACAAGTGCCTTTTCCCACCGTTTGCTAAAAAGGTGGCCCGCAAGCTTAACGTAAAAATACGTGCGTTCGCTGTTGCGCGCAGAAGCATAGAAAAAGGCGCTTGAATTGTGAGCGTTCCTTTTAAAACCCTGACCGTAGACAACTGTTAGGGGAGATTCCGTGGAGAACTTTCGCGACAACTCATAAGCCACACAAAAAGCCTGATCCTTCAGCTTCAAAATTTTTGGACTTGGCCTCTGCGCAAAGATCGTCCGACTCTTCTCGTCTATGCCCCCGAGCTCTGGACCTTGGAGCTCCATCAGATGGCCATTTCGCTCCTCGAGCAGTGACAGAATTTCTGTGGCACTCTTTTCTAAGAGCTCCCGCCCTTTTTCAATCGCGAGTGGAAGAGCCTTGGCTTTGGCCTTGAGGTAGTGAGTATCGACAGGGGCTGCCCTAAATTCGGCTTCCGTTTGTATAGCCTGGAGGAATTCAAGGTTGGTGATGGGCCCCGCAAAGAATGTTTGCTCTAACGCCGAACGCATACGCTCTATACTCGCCTTACGATCAGCCCCATAGGCCACCAGCTTCGCAATTAGCGGATCAAACTTGGTGCTGATTTCATCGACAGTGTCGAGCCCGATCTCCCAGCGAATGCCAGGTTCCATCGCTGGTAGGAAGCTAAAAACTTTACCCGGTGAGGGGAAAAAATTCTGACTCGGATCCTCGGCATAAACTCGGACTTCTATAGCATGGCCGTGGGGTCTAGCTTCCAAAAGCTCAGCCGATAGTTTTTCGCCACGGGCCACACGAATCTGCCATTCGACGAGATCGACTCCCCACACACATTCCGTGACGGGATGCTCCACCTGCAANNGAGAGCGCATTGATATAAATCGGTGCGGGTGGCTTCCGTTAAACCTAAAGCCGGCGCTTCTTCGACAATCTTTTGGTAGCGTCTTTGTATGGAACAGTCGCGATCCCCCAGCGTCATAACCGTACCGAATTGATCGCCAAGGATTTGAACTTCGATATGACGAGAATGTGAAAGATAACGCTCCATAAGCAAAGTTCCGTCGCCGAAATAGTTTTTGGCTTCGGAAAATGCATGTTGCGCCTTCTCCCAAAGTTCGCCTGAATGATCAACGACTCGCATGCCCTTGCCACCGCCACCCTTAGCAGCCTTAAGGAGTATGGGGTAAGCGATGCGGCTCGCCAGTTCGATAAGCTCTCTTT